>JAIRVA010000048.1 GCA_031254155.1 Propionibacteriaceae bacterium | reverse complement strand
CGCCGCGACGATGGTCACGGCGGGCGTCTACCTGGTCGTCCGCTCCGGCGCGATTTACCTCCAGACCCCGGCCGCCCAGCTGGCGGTCGCCATCGTTGGTACGGTGACGCTCCTGGTCGGCGCCTGGATCGGCTGCGCGAAGGACGACATCAAGAAGGTGCTCGCCGGCTCGACGATGTCGCAGATCGGCTACATGATGCTCGCCGCCGGGATCGGCCCGGCCGGCTGGGCGTTCGCGATCTTCCACCTGCTCACCCACGGCTTCTTTAAGGCCAACATGTTCCTTGGTGCCGGGTCGGTCATGCACGGGACGAACGACGACGTCAACATGCGCCACTTCGGCGCCCTCGCCAAAGCTCTGCCGATCACGTTCGTGACCTTCGGGATGGGCTACCTGGCGATCATCGGCTTCCCCTTCTTCGCCGGCTTCTATTCCAAGGACCACATCATCGAGGCGGCCTACGACGCGCAGCCGGTGCTCGGCGTACTGGCCCTCATCGGGGCGGGCGTGACCGCCTTCTACATGACCCGGCTCATGCTCATGACCTTCTTTGGCCCGAAACGCTGGCAAGACGGGGTGCATCCCCACGAGTCGCCGGCCTCGATGTGGATCCCGCTGGTCCTGCTGGGCCTCGGGTCGGTCATCGGCGGCATGGCCCTCAACGGCTGGATCGGGGGCTGGCTGGCGGGCGTCGGCGCGACCGGCGGCGGGCACGCCAGCTGGCTGCCGGAGTTCACCCTCCTCGGCTGGATCACGCTCGCGGTCGTCGCCCTCGGCGTCCTGACGGGCTGGCTGGTCTTCGGACGCCAACCCGTCCCCGCCGCGGCCCCGGCCAAGGTGTCGGTCTTCACGACGATTGGCCGGCACGACCTCTACGGGGACACCATCAACAACGCGGTCGTCGTCCGCCCCCTCGGCCTGCTGGCCCGGGGCGTCGCGCTCGCCGACGACAAGGTGGTCGACCCGGTCGTCGAGGGGACGGGCTGGCTGGTCCAGACCGTCGGCGCCCAGGTCCGCCGGGTCCAGAACGGCTACGTCCGGACGTACGGGCTGACAATGGCCATCGGTGTGATACTCGTGGGCCTGGCCCTCATCCTCAGCCGGTTCGTGTAGGGAAGAAGGAGCCATGGACTACCCATTTCTCACAGTGTTAGGGCTGCTTCCCCTCGTGGTGGCCATCCTGGTGGCGCTCTCCGGCGCCAAGGCGGGCCGGGTCGTCGGCCTCGTGGGCGCGCTCGCCACCCTGGTCTACGCCGCCGGCATCATCGTGTATGTCAAGGTGACCGGCCACTCGGTGGCCGAGAGCCTCGACTGGCTGCCCATCATCGGCTCGTCGTACTCCCTCGACCTCGACGGCATGGGGCTGGTGATGGTCGCGATGACCGTGCTGCTCGTACCTGCCGTCCTGGTCGCGGAGTGGAAGACCGGGTTCGGCGGCGAAGGGCGCTTCTCGTCGAAGACCTTCGTCGCGCTCGTCCTCCTGGTCGAATCGTTCTCGCTCATGAGCTTCCTGAGCTTCGACCTGCTGGTGTTCTACATCTTCTTCGAGGTCACCCTCATCCCGATGTACTTCCTCATCGGCGGCTGGGGCGGGGCGGCGCGCGGCAAGGCGGCGGCGAAGTTCCTCATCTTCGGCCTGGCGGGCGGGCTCATCATGCTGTTCGGCGTGGTCGGGACGACCGTCCTGTCTGCCGAGACGGGGGCGGTCTCGCTCAACTTCCGCGTTCTCGCGACCCAGGCCCTGGGGACGGGCTGGACCCCGAAGATCATCTTCATCGCCTTCTTCATCGCCTTCGCCCTCAAGGCCCCGATGGTACCGGGCCACATCTGGCTGCCGGACGCCGCCGAGGAATCGACCCCCGGCGGGGCGGCGCTCATGGTCGGCATCCTGGACAAGCTGGGTACCTTCGGCATGATCCGGGTCTGCCTCGGCGTCTTCCCGGGTGAGTCGCAGTGGGCGACGCCGGTGATCCTGATCCTGGCGCTCATCTCCATCTTCTGGGGCGCGCTCGCCGCCATCGGCTCGAAGAACCTGATGCGGCTCATCGCGTACACCTCCATCTCGCACTTCGGTTTCATGGTCATGGGCATCTTCGCCCTCACCAGCCAGTCGCTGACGGGGGCCATCTTCTACATGGTCAACCACGCACTGGCGACGGGCGCGTTGTACCTTGTCATCGGCTATCTCATCAAGCGCCGCGGCTCCGCGAACGTTGACGACTTCGGCGGGGTGGTGAACGTGGCCCCGCTGGCGGCGGGCTTCACCCTCGTGGCGGGCCTCGCCTCGGTCGCCCTGCCGGGGACCTCGCCGTTCGTGTCGGAGTTCCTGGCCATCGCCGGGACGTGGACCCGCTACCCGGTCATCGCCGGCATCGCCGTCGTGGGCGTGGTGTTCGCCGCGGTGTACGTCTTGTGGATGTACCAACGGCTCATGACCGGACCGGTCACGCCGCAGACGGAGAAACACATCACGAGTGACCTCACGTGGCGCGAGCGCTGGGCGGTCATCCCGCTCGTGGCGGCCTTCCTGGTCCTCGGGTTCTGGCCGCGGCCGGCGCTCGGCGAGATCGGCCCCACCAGTGAGTACTACATGCAGACGGCCTCGGTGATCGATCCGGTGGCGCAAATCGAGGGAGGTCGCTGATCATGGACTTCACGGTACCCAGCCTGAACTATCTCGGCCTCCTGCCCATCCTGATCGTGCTCGGCACGGCCTGCCTGGGTATCCTGGCCGAGGCGTTCCTGCCGCGGAAGGCCCGCTTCGCCACCCAGGTCGGCCTCGCCGTCCTGGGCCTCGGCGCGGCGCTCGGCTTCATCGTCGCCCGGTGGGGCGAGGCTGGCCGGGGTCTGCTCGACCCCTACGCCGGTTCCGTCGTCACTGGTACGGTGATGGTCGACGGCCCGACTCAGGTGTTCTGGCTCGTCATCTTCGGGTTCGGCCTGCTCGCCGTCGTCGGTTTCGCCGAGCGGCGCGTCCACGCGGGCGCGACCAGCTTCACCCCCTCGGCGGCCGCCATCCCCGGTTCACAGGCCGAGACGGCGGCGGCGACGGCCGGGCTGGCCCACTCCGAGGTCTTCCCGCTGGCCCTGTTCTCGATGTCCGGCATGGCGCTCATGGTGTCGGCGAACGATCTGCTTGTGGCCTTCGTCGGCCTGGAGATCCTGTCGCTGCCGCTGTACGTCCTGTCGGGCCTCGCGCGGCACCGCCGCCTGGCCTCGCAGGAGGCCGCGCTGAAGTACTTCCTGCTCGGCGCCGCGGCCTCCGCCATCTTCCTGTTCGGTGCGGCCCTGCTGTTCGGGTACGCGGGCAGTTTCTCGTACGAAACCATCGCTCACACCGCGACCGCCCACACGGGCTCGGACGCGCTGCTCCTCGCCGGGCTCGGCCTGACCGGGGTCGGTCTGCTGTTCAAGATCGGCGCCGTCCCCTTCCACTCCTGGATGCCGGATGTCTACCAGGGCGCGCCCACGCCGGTGACCGCGTTCATGAGCGTGTGTACGAAGGTGGCCGCCGTCGGTGGCCTGCTGCGGCTCTTCTACGTCGCCTTCGGCGGCCTGCGGTGGACGTGGCAGCCGGTACTCGCCGGGGTGGCGATCCTGACCATCATCGTCGGCGCGGTCATCGCCATCAACCAGGCGGACGTCAAGCGCGTGCTGGCGTACTCCTCGATCGCGCACGCCGGCTTCGTCCTCGTCCCGCTCGTGGGCGCGCTCGCCGTCCAAAGCGGGTTGGCCGCCGGCGAGGCCGGGTCGGTCGCCTCGATCATGTTCTACCTCATCGCCTACGGTTTCGCGACCATCGGCTGTTTCACCGTCATCGGCTTGGTCCGCTCCCAGGGCCGCGAGGCGACAAACCTCACGGCGTGGGCCGGTGTCGGCCGGCGCAGCCCGCTGCTCGGGTTCGTCATGGTGGTCTTCCTGCTGAGCCTCGCCGGCATCCCGCTGACCGCGGGTTTCGTCGGCAAGCTGGCGGCGTTCGTCGCCGCGTGGCGGGGCGGGTACTGGTGGCTGGTCTTCGTCGCCATCGTCGGCTCGGTCATCGCGGTTTTCATCTACATCCGCGTCATCGCGGCCATGTTCTTCGCCAAGCCGGCAGGGGAGACGACGGCCGACATCGCGCAGCCCGGCGTGGCGACGTGGATCGTGCTCGCCGTCTGCTTCGTGGGTACCATCGGGCTCGGGGTCGCCCCCGGACCGGTCCTCGACGCCCTGCAGGCCGCGTCCAGTTTCCTCATCCCGGCGGGAAGCTGACGAGAGGTCCCCGTGGCGTCGCGACGAGAAGGAGTTGAGCCGTTGCCCCTGACGGATGAGCAGTTCGCTGCCTGGGTCGCGGAGCGTACCCAGGCCGTCGAGGAGCGTCTGCGTACCGCCGTCCACACGCCGTACGCCTTCGCTGAGACGGTCGCGCGCTATCTCATCGACGCGGGCGGGAAAATGTACCGCCCGGCGCTGGCCATCGCCGCCGCGGGCCTCGGGACACCGGCGGACCGGGACGATGCCGGGCTCACCGACGCGGCGACCGTGGTCGAGCTCACGCACGTCGCCTCGTTGTACCACGACGACGTCATGGACGAGGCCGACCGCCGCCGGGGTCTGCCCAGCGTCCACGTCCGCTGGGACAACTCGGTCGCGATCCTGACGGGCGACTTCATGCTCGCGCAGGCTTCGTTGCTCGGCGCGCGGCTGGGCGAGGCGTTCATGACCTCTCAGGCCGGTACGCTGTCGCGCCTTGTCCAGGGGCAGATCGCGGAGCTCCGCGGCCCGGAGCCCGGGGCCGACCCGGTCGCCCATCACCTGGCGGTCGTCGCCAACAAGACTGCGGCGCTGATCGCCGCGGCGGCACGGTACGGGGGGATGTTCGCCGGGCTGGGGAGCGACGCGGTGGCGGCGCTGGCCGCGTACGGCCAAGCTCTCGGCATGGCCTTCCAACTCGCCGATGACCTGATGGACATTGCGAGCGAGGACTCGGGCAAGGCGTGCGGCACTGACCTCCGCGAGGGGGTACCGACACTCGCGACCCTGTTGGTCCGCGACCATCCGCGCCCGGCCGACGGACGGTTGGTGGAGTTGTTGTCCGCTCCCGTGAGCGAGGCCGACCTGCCCGAGGCGCTGGGACTGCTGCGGGTCCACCCGGCGCTCGACGAGGCGCGGGCCGAGATCCGCCGCTGGGCGGGCGAGGCGGCCACGTACCTCACGGACTTCGCGGATGGCCCCGCCAAACGAACCCTCACCGAGCTCGCTGAGCAAGCCGTCGGACGGACGGCGTGAGTGGCCGCTCGCCCGTCGGCGAACTGACCCCCTGACCTCTGGAACACGATAGGAGACCGCATGACCCCCGACTTCTCACAGACCTACGCGGACTGGATGGCCAAGGCCACGACGTTCTGGAACGGAATGTCGGCCACGTGGCACACCGCCTTGTCTGTTGCCGTCGGCGCCCTAATCGTGTTCATCATCCTGGACATCGTGAAAGGCCTGGTCAAAACGGGAGTCCGGGTACTCCTCATCTTCGTGGCGGTCGGCCTGGCGGGTACGACCTTCCCGTGGCTGGGCGCCAGCCTCCTGGCCCTCTTCGACCAAGCCTGGCAAGCCCTCCGCACCCTAGGCTAACCGGCCCTCCCCCCCCATGCCCGCGAAAGTATGAAAACGCGCCGAAAACCGGCCAAATCACTACCGTTTTTCCACAAACGCGCCTCGGCGAGCCGGTGGGTCGTGAGCTCGGTTTCTGATGACCGCTACCCCAGCCTTATCCCTCCCAGTTCGACAAACTAGCAGAAACGCGTCGAAAATCTACGTTTCTCATACCAAAAACGCCCCAGGTCACTGCAAAATTGGCAGTTAGAGGTACGATAGGTCGTGAGGAGGCATCATGGACCGGCAGGCGATGGCAGCGGTCGAGGCGTGGCGGACCAGTCCGGCGCGTAAGCCGCTGATCCTGCGCGGCGTCCGCCAGTGCGGGAAGACCTGGCTTTTGAAGGAGTTCGGGCACCGCGCCTTCACGCACACCGTCTACCTCAACTTCGAGAAGAGCCAGACGTTGGCCGGACTGTTCGAGTCCGACCTGGACCCGCACCGGATCATTCAGGACCTGTCGGTGTTGGAGGAAGGCGTGATCGAGCCGCAGACGACGCTTGTCATCATGGATGAGATCCAAGAGTGCCCGCGGGCGCTCACCTCGCTGAAGTACTTTTGCGAAGAAGCACCCGAGTATGCCGTTGTCGCCGCCGGGTCACTCCTCGGGCTCGCGGTCCGCGACGCGTCGGGGTTCCCCGTGGGGAAAGTTGACTTCATCGACTTGCGGCCGCTGACCTTTCGGGAGTTCCTGGCCGTGAGCGGAAACGAGGTGCTCGCCGGGTACCTCGGCGCGCTTGGGCCGGGGAGCCGTCTCTCGGCACCGCTGCTGCTCAAAGCCGACCGGTTGCTGCGCGAGTACGTCATGGTCGGTGGCATGCCCGAGGCGGTCGCCGCCTGGCTTGCCCGCCACGACATCGGCGAGGTGGATACGATCTTGCAGGCGATTCTGGATTCGTACGCCCTCGACATGGCCAAGCACGCCGGCGTCGTGACGTACCCGAAGCTCGCCGCGGTCTGGCGCGCGATCCCGCAACAACTCGCGAAGGAAAACCAGAAGTTCATCTTCAGCCACGTGATCCAGGGCGCCCGGGCGAAAGACCTCGAGGACGCGCTCGAATGGCTTGTCGCCGCCGGGATCGCCCTCAAGGTCCCGCGGGTCACGCGGCCCGGTACGCCGCTCGCAGCGTACGCCGACGACCGTTACTTCAAGCTGTACCTCGTCGATGTCGGCCTGTTACGCCGACTGGCGGGCGTGGAGGCGAGCGTCTTCCAGGCCCAAGGGCGGGGGACCGATCATTTTCGCGGCGCGCTGGTGGAGAACTACGTCTTGACCGAGTTGTTGGCGGCGCTCCCGGTCCCGCCGTACTTCTGGCGCTCTGGCAACACCGCCGAGGTCGACTTCGTGGTTCAAGTTGGAAGTGACGTCGTCCCGGTCGAGGTGAAGTCGGGCGAGAATACAGTCTCCCGCTCGCTCGGCGTTTACAAGCAGCAGTACGACCCGGCGGTCACGATCAAGCTCAGCCCGAAACCGACGGTGAACGGTCACCTGCCCCTCACCGCTGCGTGGGCGTTGGCCGCGTACGTCGACCGCGCCCGGTGACCCGCGCGGCCAGATGGGACTTTCTGGCGGGCTTGGCACATTGACGGCAGACGCGCCGGGCCCCCGGGCACGCTGGGCTCGCTCGCGGCTTCAGGGTGTACGGGTGTACGATGATCGCATGGACCGGACTGTCAACACATTGTTCATGCTGATGTCGGTGGACGGGAAGATATCCACTGGCGCGACCGACGACTACGATGTCGACTCCGACCTGCCCCGCCTGCCCGGCGTGGCGGAGGGATTGCCCCAGTATTACGAACTCGAGCGGCAAACCGACCTCTGGTCCTGCAACTCGGCGCGGGTCCTGGTCAAGATCGGGTACAACGAGCGCACCACGGCCCCGCCGGACCGCTCCGACGTTAGTTTTATCCTGGTCGACAACGCCGGACACTTCAACGCCACGGCGATCCGGTACCTTGCCGCGAGCCTTCGGCGGGTCGTCATCGCGACGACCCGGCCGGCCTACGACACGTACGGGTGCGACAACGTGGACGTGATCTCCTACGGCGGCCACGTCGACTTCGCGGATCTGTTCCGCCAGATCCGGTCGCGGTACGGCGCCGAGCGGGTGACGATCCAGACGGGTGGTACCCTCAACGGGGTCCTGCTCCGCGCGGGTCTGATCGACTTCGTCCACGTCGTCGTCGCGCCGGTGCTGGTCGGCGGGGCGGATGTCGTCACTCTGGTCGACGGCCCGAACCCTCGTAGCCTCGCCGATCTGGGTGTGCTGCGCCTGGTCGAGTCCCGCGCCCTCGACCACTCGTACCTCTTTCTGAAGTACGCCGTTCATCCGGCTAGCTGACAAAATCCCACACACTCGCAAGAGCGTGGGGTGCGTGACCGCAGACGGTATACTGCAAGTATGACGGTGATGACTACCATCAAGGTGCCAACTGAGCTGCGCGACCGGCTCTCGGACCTCGCCCGGCTGAATGACACAACTCTGGCGGGTGCGATTAGTTTGTCTTTGCAGGCGATTGATGAGGCCCAATTCTGGCGCGCCCTGGACGAGGCGATGACCCTGGACCCGCCGACAGGGCTGCCGCCGGTACCGCCGGTACGGGGTCTGCTGGAACCCGAGCCGGAATGGGACGACTGATGGAGGGCCGGGACATCCGGCGCGGCGACATCTACTTGTGCGACTTCGGGGAACCGCTGGGCCATGAACCCGGTTTCCGGCGCCCGGCGTTGGTCTTGTCCGCAGCGCCGCTGAACCAGCACGGGGTGCCAATCGTGGTACCGATCACCTCCAAGCGTCGTGATTATCCTAGCCACGTCGAGATTGATGGTCCGCTCCCGGAGCCAAGTTACATCCAGTGCGAACTCCTGGGAGTTGTGGCCGTGGACAGGCTGATCCGGCGCCTGGGGACCGTCGACAGTCCCACCATGGCCCAAGTCGAACGTATCGTCCGTCGTCTGCTGGTGCTGTGATTGTTCATGGTTGGCGACAGGGCCATCCACAGGGCCATCCACCTCTCATAGCTGATGGGACTTCACAAGCGCGGGCCGCGCCTGATCGCAGAATGTGGGATTTTGCTGGCGGGGTTTCGGGGCGTTCGGGGAGTCTGGCTCTCAGCTCCCACGGTCGTCGCCGGGCGTACGTTGGTGTTTCACGCGTCTACCAACCTGATAGAGTGCCGATATACACCTAGTTACGCAATTCTGGGGGAAAAGGGGGACCTGACATGGTCGTGGGTTCGCGGGTGAAGAGGGGCGCGCTGGTCGTCGCCGTCGCATCGGTCATGATGACCGGGGGTCTGCCCAGTCTAGTGTCGGCCGCCCCGGCCGCGGCCGGGTTGCTGGAGCCGTACGGCCTGACTAACAGCGGCGACACGAACGCAAAGACGGATCGTATGCTGACCTGGCTCGCGGCGGAAAACACCTACACCAACCCGTACTTCAAGCTGGCTCCCGTCGGCCAGGACGTCAACGCCGCCCCGGCCACGAGCAACTCGTGCCTGCGCTATCCGCTGTTGGAGCAGATGGCGACCTACGACGCCTTTGCCTGCATGATGCTGCGTCTCACGCCTGGGACAACGTACAACTACATCCTGGGAGCCAACGCGGGCACCACCGTGGTCGAGTCGCCCGTCTACCAGTTCACGACTGCGTCTGCCACCGCCGCCACCGACGACACGGGGTTCACGTTCATCGACGTGGCGGACACCTACGGGGTGGCCGGGACCTACCAGAAGAACTGGGCGAACACGCTCGACGCCGCGCTGGCTAACAATCCGAGTGCTCGCTTCGTGGCGGCGAACGGCAATCTGACAGCGAGCAGCGACATGATCCAGTTCAACTACTGGCTGGGTGCGACGGGCGAGCGTCTCACGGGCGTCGGCTTCAACCCGGTCCTGGGGAACCTCCAGGCCCTCCAGTCAGCGCAGTCGGTCTGGGAGGGTGTCTTCCCCCGCGAGTCGCTGGTTGACTCGCCGTTCAACCTCCTCCAGGAGGGCGCGCTGGAGTACGCCCAGGTGTACGGCAACGCGCTCATGCTCTACATCAACACGAACATGAGCACCCCCGACCAGATCGCCAAAACGACGGCGTGGGCCAAGACGGTCGTCCAGGAGTACGGCAAGAATCCCGACGGGACCGACCGCTTTATCATCGCCCTCCAGGGTCAGACCCCGTACGGCGCGGCGGAACGAGGGGCCTCGGCTCTGGAAAAGGCCTACCACGACCTCGGCGTGGACCTCGTCTTCGGCGGCCAGGACGGGATCTACACCCGGTCGCTCCCCATCCAGTGGTCGGCGAGCGCTGGTACGGGTGTGTGGGACCGCGCCAAAGTCGGCTTGAAGACGATCAACTCCGACACCGACGGGCT
>JAIRVA010000020.1 GCA_031254155.1 Propionibacteriaceae bacterium | reverse complement strand
CAACGAGCGGTGTCAAAGGAGTGGTTGTGGTCGGCATTGAGGACGTGGCGCGCGCGGTCGGACTATCCGCCTCGACGGTGTCCCGGGCGCTGCGCGACGTACCGCTGGTCGCCCCCGCCACGCGGGCCAAGGTCCGGGCGGCGGCCGAGGAACTCGGGTACGTCCGGTCCGCTGTGGCGTCCGGCCTGGTCACCGGGCGGACGATGGCCATCTCCGTCGTCGTGCCCACCGTGGCCAGTTGGTTCTACTCCCAGGTCATCGAGGGCGTCGACTCCCAGCTGCGACAGGCGGATTACGACCTGGCCCTGGTCGACCTGGGCGGGGTCGGCGCGGTCCGGGAGCGCGCCTTCCGGCGCTCGTTGCTGCGCCACCGGGGCGACGCGGTACTGGCCTTGTGTCTCGATTTCACCCACGACGAGCGCGAGGAGCTGCGGGCGACCAACTTGCCGGTGATCGTGGTCGGTACCCCCGTTCGGCAACTCCGATTTGTCGGAATCGACGAGGTGGCGGCCGGCGAGCTGGCCACCCGGCACCTCCTCGGCCTCGGCCACCGGGACATCCTCCACATCACGGGCGGGGCCGAGATCGCCCAGGGTCTGAACGTCGGGGTACCCGAAGGCCGGGCGAAGGGGTACGAGAAGGCGCTGCGGGCGGCGGGCATCACCCCCGACCCGGCCCGGATCATCGAAGGGAATTTCTCCATGTCAACGGCACGTTCGGCGGTCGATGCCCTGATTGAGGCGGGCGGGCCGCTGCCAACGGCCGTCTTCGCCGCGTCGGACGAGATGGCCTGCGGGGCGATCCTGTCGCTGACGGGCCACGGGTACGCCGTCCCCGGCGACGTCTCCGTCATCGGGATCGACGACCACGAGATGGCGGCCCCCTTCGGACTGACCACCCTCGCGCAGCGGCCCTTCGACCAAGGCGTCGAGGGGGCGCGCATCCTGCTGGACGAGTTGGCAGGCCGGCCACCCCGCCGGACCTCGCTGATTTTGCCCGTCCACCTCGTCGTCCGCGGGACGACCGCGGGGGTACGGCCGCAGTGACGCGCCAGGAAGACGCGACAACGGCCGCGGGACCGGTCCCCCGGCTGATCCCCGACCGGGAGCGGCCCGGGTCGTGGTTCGTGCGGATCGGCGGTACCGACCAGTCGTACGTCGACCCCTACGATCCGACGTATCTGGAGTTTGACTACGTCCAACGCATCGCGGACATCATCGATTGCACCTATCCCGAGTCCGGGCGGATCACCGCGGTCCACGTCGGCGGCGCGGGGATGACCATCCCGCGGTACATCGCCCACACCCGGCCCACCTCCGGCCAGATCGTGCTCGAGCCCGACGCGACGCTGACCGCGGAGGTCCGCGCCGCCGTACCCCTGCCGCCCGCCAGCGGGATCAAGGTCCGCGCGGCCGACGGGCAGGCGGGGCTCGCGGCACTCCGGGCCGAGTACGCGGACCTCGTCGTGGTCGATGCGTTCGCCGGGGCGCAGGTCCCCGCCGCGTTCGCCGGGCTGCCGTGGCTCGCGGAGGTCCGGCGGGTACTGCGGACGACCGGGACCCTGGTCATGAACATCACCGACGTCGGCGCGCTGGAGTACACACGGCGGGTCGTCGCGGGGGTGAGAACGCTGTTCACCCCCGTCGTGGTCGGCGCGGAACCGTCGACGTGGCGGGGCCGCCGGTTCGGTAACGTGGTCATCGCGGCGGGCGGCGCCCTCGACCCTCACAATCTGATCCGGCGCGCCCAGGCCGCCGTTTTCCCTTATCGACTGCTATTTGATCTGGAGTTGGACCGGTGGTTGGGCGGTGCCCGGCCCTTCACCGACGCCGACGCCCGGTCCTCGCCGTACCCGCCCGACGGCCCGGGGACGTACCGCTGAGCCAGGGGGCCTGTCGTCCCATATCCGGACTATAAACGCGTGTCACGTACCGTTATCCCTTCGCGTGTGGAACAATATGTCCAGTCGTTCCGCGGCGAACGCCGGACGGCACACCTACAGAAAGCCGGCACCATGAACATCCTCCGGGCCTATCGGACGTCGCTGATCCTGATCGGGGCGATCATCATCGGCGGGGTCATCGGCATCGTTTTCGGGGAGCGCGCCACCGTGCTCCAGCCCATTGGGCAATTGTTCCTTAACTGTCTGTTTATGGTCATCACGCCGCTGGTGTTTTTCTGCATCGCGTCGTCGGTGGCGGGCATGACGGGCGAAAAGAGTCTGGGCCACATCGTGTCGGGGGTCGTCGTGGTCTACCTCGGCACGTCGGTCATCGCGGGCATCATCGGCCTCGTCGGCTTCAAGCTCTTCCCGCCGCTCGCGGGCGCGGATGTCGATGCGGTCATGAAGCTGATGGGGACCGGCGACGTGGCCGCACAGGGCAGCGTCGGCGCCCAGATCGTTGGTACCTTCACGGTGTCCGACTTCAAGGACCTGTTCTCGAAGCAGTTCTTGCTGCCGCTCATCGTGTTCGCGACGTTCCTGGGCTTCGTGGCGACGCGCCTGGGCGAGCGGAGCGCCGCGGTCATCCGGTTCGTCGACACGGGCCGCGACATCATGCTCAAGATGGTGTCCTACATCATGTACATTGCCCCGATCGGCATCGGTTGCTACTTCGCCTCGACGATCGGCCAGCTGGGCTCGCAGATCCTGCAGGGGTACCTCAAGGGGTTCATCGTCTACACCATCATGGGCTTCATCTACTTCTTCGTCATGTACTCGGTCTACGCCTTCATCGCGGGCGGCCGCGCCGGGGTCGCCGGTTTCTGGAAGAACATCATCGCCCCGGCGGCCATGAGCCTGTCGACGTGCTCCAGCGCCGCCTGCATCCCGGTCAACCTCGAAGCCACACAGCGGATGGGCGTGTCGAAGTTCGTCTCCGACACGGTCACCCCGTTCGGGGCCAACATCCACAAGGAAGGTTCGGTCTTCGGCGGCGTGTTCAAGATTGCGTTCATCTTCGCCCTCTTCGGCCGCGATCTGTCCGGCTGGACGCTGCTGGCCGCGTTGGGTGTGGCGGTCTTGGTGGGTACGGCGATGGTCGCCGTCCCCAGCGGCGGGCTCGTCGCCGAACTGATCATCCTCAACATCTTCGGGTTCCCGGCCCAGGCCCTGCCGATCATCGCCGTCATCTCGGCGATCATCGACCCGCAAGCCACGATGCTCAACGTGACGGGCAACGCCGCGAGCGCCATGCTCGTCAACCGGTTCGTCGACCGGGGCCGGAAGGTCGCCCCCGAACCGGCGGCCGTCGCCTCGTAGCGGCGAGTGGGAGAATGGGCCTATGGCCATCCGTCCGGGAGCCCGGCCCGCTGATCCGGTACCGTCTGCTCCGGCGCCCGCCGGTCCGGTGCTGCTGTCCGGCCTGGTCGGTCCGGTCAGCCCGCCCGACCCGGTACCCGCGCGCGCCCGTCGTCGGCGGTCGTGGGGCTGGCTGGTCGTCCTCGGTCTGGCGGTGGTCCTCGTCGGCGGGGGGTACGGGACGTACGCGATCACGAATTTCGCCGCGACCAGCGCGTACGCCGAACAGATCGCGGCCGGGAGCGCGGTGGGGACGCTGACGATCCCGCGGTTCGGGGACGATTTCGCCGTCCCGGTTCTCGCGGGTACCTCGCTCGCCACCCTGCGCCAGGGGGTCGGGTGGTACGAGGGTACGGCGGGGCCCGGCGAGCCCGGCAACTTCGCCGTGGCCGGCCACCGGCTCGGCTGGGGCCAGCCGTTCGCCAAGCTCGGCAGCCTGGAAGTGGGGGACCAGGTCGTGGTGACAGCCAGTGGCAAGACCTTCACGTACGCCATCATCACCGGCCCGACCGTCGTCCGTGGGACGGCGACGGATGTACTGGCCGCGGTACCCGGCGGGCCGGGCCGAGCCCCGACCAAGGCCCTGATCACCCTGACCACTGCCGCGACCGTCTTACCTTCTCCCGACCGTCTCATCGTGGTCGGCGAACTCGTCTAGTGGCTGGTGCCCCTGCCGGCCCAACCACTCACCCCGTAGACTAGTACCCATGTCAGACCGCGAAACCTTGATCAGCGCCATCCAGCAGCTTGCCGTCGTCCGGGGCCGGGTGACGCTGGCGTCGGGCCGGGAGGCGGAGTACTACGTCGACATGCGCCGGGTCACCCTGGACGGCCGCGCCGCGCCGGTGCTCGGCCGGGTGATGCGGGAGTTGACCAGTGATTGGCCGTACGTGGCCGTCGGCGGGCTGACGCTCGGAGCGGATCCCGTCGCCACGGCCATACTCCACTGCGCCGCCGCCCAGGGCGAGTGTGTGGACGCGTTCGTCGTCCGGAAAGAGGCCAAGACCCACGGGATGCAGCGCCAGATCGAGGGCCCCGACATCGCGGGCCGTCCCGTACTGATCGTCGAGGACACCTCCACCACCGGCGGTTCGGTCTTGCAGGCGGTCGAGGCGGTCCGGGCGGCCGGCGGGTTGCCGGTCGGCGTGGCGGTCGTGGTCGACCGGGCGACCGGGGCGAAGGAGCGGGTCGAGGCGGCGGGACTGACGTACCGCTATGCCGTCGGGCTCGCCGATCTCGGTCTGGCGTGAGCGCGCCGCGGGTGGCAGACTGAATCGCTTCAATCCGCGCTAATGTTGTTCCGAAGGAGGCGCCATGACGGCTAAACGCGTACGCATCCGAGAGGTTGCTGAACGGGCGGGAGTGTCAACGGGCACGGTGTCCAACGTCCTCAACCACCCCGAGGCGGTCTCGGAGACCACTCGTACCCACATCCTCGCCGTCATGCGCGACCTGAACTTTGTCCGCGACGCGTCGGCGCGCCAACTGCGGGTGGGGGAGTCACAGACCGTGGGCGTGATCGTGCGCGACCTCTCCAACCCGTTCTACATGGAGCTGGCCCGGGGCATCGAGGACCGACTTGCCCAGGATAATTGCCTCATGATGGTGTGCAGCTCGGACGAGGACCCGGACCGTGAGTCGCGGTACATCCGTCTGTTCGCCGAGCAGGGGGTACGCGGCATGTTGATCACGCCGTTCCGCGACACCTCGGAGCAGATCGAGATGCTCGACACCCTGCACATTCCGACGGTCCTGCTCGACGCCCTGTCCACCACGGCCCAATCTGTCAGCGTGGACCACGTCGACGGGGCCCGCCAGGCCATCCGTCACCTGCTCGACCAGGGCCACCGCCGGATCGGCTTCATCAACGGACCGCCGGAGCTTCGGCCCTGCCAGGAGCGGGCGGCCGGGGCCGCTCAGGCGATTGAGGAGTACGGGCTCGACGTGGCCGAGGTCCTCGTCACGACCGCGGTCGGGACCATGTCCACCGACTCCGGCCAGGAAGGCATGGCGAAACTGCTTGCCAGTGGGGGAGCCACGAGGACCACCGGCCTGGTGGCCCGCGCCGTCTGCCCGGTGACCGCGGTCTTCTGCATCAACGATTTTGTCGCCATCGGGGCCCTCCGGGAACTCCGCCGCCACGGCCTCGTGGTACCCACCGATGTCGCCGTGGTCGGCTACGACGACATCATCTTCGCGCGCGAGATGATGGTACCGCTCACCTCCGTCCGCCAGCCCATGCACGACCTCGGCTGGACGGCCGTGGAAATGCTCCTGACCGGCCAACCGGCCAAGCACGTCAGCTTCCAGCCCCAACTGATCGTCCGCGCGTCCTCCCTGGCTGATCAGCGGGGGTGACGACCTCCACACCCGGCGGGGCTCCGCCGGGTGCGGTCTGCCCCGCCGCCAGCCGGATCTGGCTGACTCGCGGCCGCGCGGCTGCCAGTTCGTCGTCGTCCAACCCGGCCAGGGCATCCAGCGCCCGGTCTACGCAGTCTTGGCCGGCGCCGGCCTCCGCGGCGAGGAGCAGGATGTCGAGCCGTATGGCCGTGACACTCCGGGTGGCCAGAGCCTGTTCCAGGACGTCGATAACGCTGGACGGCAGTCCGAGAACCTGGTATGGCGAGCCGGATTGTACGTCCGCCAGCGCGGCGTCCACCTCAAGCCAGGACCCGACTGCCTCCGGGTTGGCTGAGACGCCGGGCCGTGTCCCAGCCGGTCCGCACTGGTCGTACCACGCCGCCACGACTCCCACCGCCAGCGGTACCCGACCGGACTCCTTGATCTTCAGGGCGATCCGGGCGAAGCGATCAGCCAGCTCGTAAAACGCCAGGCGCTTGTCGGCGAGCGCGGCGAGCCGTCCCGTCACCCGCTGGATCCATCCCCGGCGGACCAGGTCGCGTACCGCCGTTGAGAGCGACTGTGGGCTGACGCCGGTCATTTCGGCCATCGACTTTGTTGCCAACGGGTGGTCGGCCGCGATGAGGCAGGTAACAACGGATTGTTCATTGGCGGACAGCCGGTGCAACCGTTCTTGGTACAACGGTCCCATCTGGTCGAACCGGCTGGTCAGTTCCTCAATGAAGGTGTCGCGGTCGGCCATCGATACCCCGGCCGCGAGGCGGGTCCAGGTCCCGGGCTGGCCGTCGGCGAGGGCATTGATCGCAGTCAGACGCCGTCGTACCAGATCAGGATCCGCCCGCAGCAGCGCGAGGGTGGTCGTGTCGTCTGCCGTCTCCGCGATCCGGGCCAGGAGGGCCAGCGCCTGGTCGATCCCGAGCGGTTCCAGCGCGACGGCGTGGAAAAACCCGTAGAAGGGTGCGGTTTGGTCTCGCAGGTCGCGGGTCGCCTGAGTCGCCGTACCAATGAACAAGAGATCTCGCTCAGACTCGATCCGGGCACGCAATTTGTGCTGCCCCGCGGTACCAATGCGATGCAGGATGTCCTCCAGGTTTTCGATGAGGACGACGGTGAGCCGGGGCCCCTCCGGCGGGCCGTGCCCAGCGCCAGCCTCAATCGCGCGCAGCAAGGCGTCGTACGACCGGATCGCCGACGGCTCCTCGCGCAGCCAGACGAGCCGAAATTGCGTCGCAAACTCCGGTAGGCCCAACGCCCGGTGGTGGACGAGCGCGAGGAGGTGCGTCTTGCCTGATCCGGTCGGGCCAATGAACAAGGTATGTGTCAGACGCCCTGACTCGACGGCATCGCCGATCCGCGCGGCGGCGTCGGCGAGGATGGGTTCCCGGCCCACAAACAGCCTTTCCAGCGCCTCGCCGGGGAGAAGGCTGGGGGTGTAAACCGGCACGACGGTCATGTGAGCCTTCCCCGCCGGGCGCGCCAGATGGTCATGAGGGAGGGGTATGTCCATGTCAGCAGGTCGCTGCTCCCGTCGCGGCGGATGTAGTGATCGTACGTCAACAGTTCAATGACTCTGTCAATAACGTCGGCGTTCATCCCGGTCGTCCGTAGCCCGCGGACAAGTTCGGCTGGTGTCCGGGGGGCCTCGGCCAGGCGGTCGAGGATGGTGTTCGCGAGGGGGGCGGTGTCGCCGTAGAACCGGCTCACCCGTTCGAGCAACGGCAAGCCCTCGGTCAGCGGTCCGGTTGCGGCGCTCACTAACAAGCGTCCGGCCGCGCGGGCATCCGCGGGTTGGGCGGCACCCTGGGCGATGGTTTTGACCATCAGCTCAAGGATGTACGGAATGCCGTCGGAGGCGTCGGCCAGCCAGGGTGCCGCGGCGCCGGTGTCCCGCGGGTCGAGCGCGCGGAGCAGGCAGGCGGCCAACCACCGCGACCAGTCGGCGGTCAGCGGTCCGAGCGTGGTGACGCCGAGATCATCAATCGTGGCGAAACCGCTGCGCAGTTCCCGCAGGACATGGTGGAACCCGATTGATCCACACAGAATCCAGCGGATGCTCCCCGTACTCTCCGCTTCACGGAGGCCCCTGAAGGCGGCCATCATGTCGGCCGCCGCCCCGCGACCCTCTTTCTCCGCAATCGCCCGGATGGCGTCGGGGAACTCGTCCCAAATGAGGAGCAGCCGCTTGTGGCGCTCCGTCAGGACCCGCGCGGTCTCGTGCAGCACGCGGACCAGGGAATCGAACGAGGTCTCGGGGGTGGAGTCCGCATCAACCTGGATGCCTACGCCCTTGACTTCGACCTTGATCTGCTTGATCCGGGCCCGGCGCAGACGACCCTGAACCTCGCCGAACACGGCGGGGTTGCCCGCCCGGCGTTGCAGGTCGCGCAGCGCGTGGTTGACGAGGTCGACGGTGGTCGTCCGCCCCTCCATGGTGGTATGGGCGGCAAGCCAGCCGGGCCGGGGCGCTGAGGCCATTTTGTGCAGCGCAGTGGTCTTCCCGAGGCGGCGGGGTTCGTTGAGGCGCAGAGAGGTACGGTCAAGGTCCTCCCACCAGGCTGAGATAGTGTCAGACCGGCCAACGATGTCAGCCAGGGGCACCTGGCCGCCAGAGGTAATCCGGATCGGGCGAATCGGGGGCATTGTTTCGGTCATGACGTCTCCACTGGGAATGTACGGTGAGTCAGCCGTACAATGAAATTATACGGTGAAGTTACCGTATAATCAAGATATACGGAGGAAAGACCGTACATTGGGGCGGGGAACGGGGCAGTGTGTTCCGGCGCTGACGCGCCGTCAACCGCTTCCTTGGGCTCGGCATACGAGCAGAGCTCGTCTGCCCTCGCCCTTCGTCGCGGTAGAATAGCTAGATGCAGGTGGCTTTCGCTGCCGACGAGGAGTAGTGATGATGTTCGAACGTTTCACGGACCGTGCCCGCCGGGTGGTTATCCTGGCCCAAGACGAAGCCCGCGCGATGAACCACAACTATGTTGGTACTGAGCACGTGCTGCTGGGCCTGATCCACGAGGGTGAGGGGGTGGCGGCCAAGGCGCTCGGCCAGCTGGGGATCACCCTGGAGGCCGCGCGGGCCGAGGTTGAAGAGATCATCGGCAAGGGTTCGCAGGCCCCCGCCGGGCACATCCCCTTCACTGCGCGGGCGAAGCGGGTCTTGGAGTTGTCTCTGCGCGAGGCGCTGCAACTCAACCACCCGTACATCGGCACCGAGCACATCCTGCTGGGCCTCCTGCGCGAGGGCGAGGGTGTGGCCGCACAGGTGCTCATCAAGCTGGGAGCGGATCTTAACCAGGTCCGCGACACCGTACTCTCCCTGCTGTCCGGTTTCCAGCAGACCAAGCAACCCACGATGGCCGGTGCCCCCGAACGGACGACCAACACGACCGGCTCCAAGATTCTCGACCAGTTCGGGCGTAACCTCACCCAGGCGGCGCGCGAGGGCAAACTTGACCCGGTGGTCGGGCGGCTGAAGGAGATCGAACGGGTCATGACCGTCCTCTCCCGCCGGACGAAGAACAACCCGGTTCTCGTCGGCGAACCCGGTGTCGGCAAGACCGCCGTTGTCGAGGGCCTGGCCCAGCAGATCATCCGCGGCGAGGTCCCCGAGACCCTCAAGAACAAGCAGATTTACAGCCTCGACATGGGCGCCCTCGTGGCCGGTTCGCGCTACCGGGGCGACTTCGAGGAACGCCTGAAGAAGGTCCTGGCCGAGATCAAACAGCGTGGCGACATCATGATCTTCATCGACGAGATTCACACGCTCGTCGGTGCGGGCGCGGCCGAGGGGGCCATCGACGCCTCCTCGATCCTCAAGCCCATGCTGGCGCGCGGCGAACTGCAGACGATCGGCGCGACGACGCTGGACGAGTACCGCAAGTACATCGAGAAGGACGCCGCTCTCGAGCGCCGCTTCCAGCCGATCCAGGTGGCCGAGCCGTCCATTTCGCTCACGATTGAGATCCTGAAGGGTCTGCGGGACCGGTACGAGACGCACCACCGCATCACCATCACCGACCAGGCGCTGACGGCGGCGGCCCAGCTAGCCGACCGGTACGTGGCGGATCGATTCCTGCCCGACAAGGCCATTGACCTGATCGATGAGGCGGGGGCCCGGCTGCGCATCAAGCTCATGACCGCGCCCCCCAACCTTCGCGAGGTTGACGAGAAGCTCGCCGAGGTCCGCAAGGAGCGGGAGGCCGCCGCCGAGGCGATGGACTTCCCGACCGCCGCCAACCTCCGGGCCCAGGAACTCCAGTTGCTGGCCGAGCGCGAGCGCCTCGACGCTCAGTGGAAGGCGAACGGCGGCGCCGTACCCTCCACCGTCGACGAGGAACAGATCGCCGAGGTCCTGTCGTCGTCCACCGGCATCCCGGTCTTCAAGCTGACCGAGGAAGAGTCGACGCGCCTGCTGCACATGGAGGACGAAGTCGCCAAGCGCATCATCGGCCAGGAGGACGCCGTCCACGCGCTCGCCCGTTCGATCCGCCGGACCCGCGCCGGTCTCAAAGACCCCAAGCGGCCGTCGGGTTCGTTCATCTTCGCCGGGCCGTCGGGCGTCGGCAAGACCGAGCTCACGAAGGCCCTGACCGAGTTCTTGTTCGGCGACGAGGACGCGCTCATCACGCTCGACATGTCCGAGTACAGCGAGAAGCACACCGCCTCGCGGTTGTTCGGTTCGCCGCCGGGGTACGTGGGGTACGACGAGGGCGGCCAGCTGACCGAGAAGGTCCGGCGGCGTCCGTTCTCGGTCGTCCTGTTCGACGAGGTCGAAAAGGCCCACCCCGACATCTTCAACTCGTTGCTGCAGATCCTCGACGAGGGCCGGCTGACCGACGCCCAGGGCCGGGTCGTGGACTTCAAGAACACGGTCATCGTCATGACGACCAACCTCGGTACCCGGGACATCACCAAGGCCGTCGGCCTCGGTTTCTCCTTGTCCGGGGATAGTGCGGGCTCGTACGAGAGCATGAAGGCCAAGGTGACGGACGAGCTCAAGCAGCACTTCCGCCCGGAGTTCCTGAACCGTGTGGACGAGGTCATCGTCTTCCACCAGTTGAGCCATGCCGAGATCGAGCGGATCGTCGATCTGATGATCGCCCAGCTCGCGACGCGCCTGGCCGACCGTGACATGGACATTGAGCTGACCCAGACGGCCAAGTCGCTGCTGGCGGACCGGGGGTACGACCCGACGCTCGGCGCCCGGCCCCTGCGGCGGGCGATCCAGCGCGACATTGAGGACCCGTTGTCCGAGAAGATCCTGTTCGGCGAACTGCAGCCCGGCCAGTTGGTCATGGTCGACGTCGCGGGTGAAGGCTCGGAGCAGGCGTTCACCTTCCACGGTACGCCCAGGCCCCGCGTTTCCGACGCGGCCCTGGCCGAGCTGGGTGTCTGAGGGGTACGGGGGAGTTCTTAGCCCGCGACCGGTCTCGCCAGGCGGCGAACGCGCCACGTTGGCGGCGGGGTGACCGGGAAGGCCCGCGTGTCGGCGACCCCGTTCGCGGGGCGGCCGTACTCGGCCCAGACC
>JAIRVA010000015.1 GCA_031254155.1 Propionibacteriaceae bacterium | reverse complement strand
CCTCACGTGGTCGCTGGGACTGGCGGCAGACATCCCCGGGGTCTCGGACCGCGCCGGGACCGACGAGGGGGCGCTGGTCCGCTCCCAGCTCGTGAGCGGGTCCGGCGTCATCCCGACGACGAGTACGGGTCGGCTCTTCGACGCCGCCGCCGCCCTACTCGGAGTCCGTCACACCGTCACGTACGAGGCCCAGGCGGCCATGGAACTGGAAGCTCTCGC
The DNA here is from genome assembly GCA_031254155.1 of Propionibacteriaceae bacterium. Lineage (GTDB taxonomy): Bacteria > Actinomycetota > Actinomycetes > Propionibacteriales > Propionibacteriaceae > WQYJ01. The sequence goes on along the minus strand of JAIRVA010000015.1, from coordinate 4,966 downwards.
CCGGCGCTGCGCCCACGACCACACCGCCGAACTCCTGGGCCTCGTCGACCTCCACGGACTCATCGAACGCCTGATCACGGGCCTTCGGGAGCAGCTCCCAACGGCCTGCCTGGCCCGGTTTTTCCACGTCGGACTGACCCGTCTCCTCGTCCAGGCACTAAACTCGGTGCAGGCGCCGCCCGCGACCATCGGTCTCACCGGCGGCGTGTTGGCAAACCGCCTGCTCGCCGGTGGCCTGACCCTGGGACTCACGGCTGCGGGCTACCGGGTGGTCAGCCACCAGGTCGTACCGGCGAACGACGGCGGTCTGGCGCTGGGACAGGCGCTGGCCGGGACACTGAGGGAAGGGTGACCATGGGAACGAAGTCGGACGTACCGCCAGTCGCGCGGCGGCCGGTGTTGGACGGGGACTGGGTGACGCTCGCCCACGGGGCGGGCGGCAAGGCCTCGGCCGCCCTCATTGAGCAGGTGTTCTTCGAGGCGTTCGGCACCCCCGCCGCCGCCCGGGGTACCGACGCGGCGACGCTCACCGTCCCCGGGGGCCGCCTCGCGTACTCCACCGACTCCTACGTCGTGAACCCGCTGCGGTTCCCCGGCGCGAGCATTGGTGACTTGGCCGTCAACGGCACGGTCAACGACCTCGCCGTCAGCGGCGCCCGGCCAGCCTGGCTGTCGGCCGCCTTCATCATCGCCGAGGGCCTGCCGCTCGCCGAGTTGCGGGCCGTCGCGGCGGACATGCGCGCCGCCGCCGACCGGGCCGGGGTCACCATCGTGACCGGGGACACGAAGGTCGTCCCCCGTGAGGCCGCGGACCAGCTCTTCATCACGACCTCGGGTATCGGCCTCGTCCCGCCCACCCGGCACCTCGGCGCCGACCGGATCCGGGTCGGCGACCGGGTGCTCCTCTCCGGACCCATCGCGGGCCACGGCATGGCGGTCATGATCGCCCGCGGCAACCTGGCGCTCCACGCGCCGATCACGTCGGACTCCGCACCGGTGAATAGGCTTGTCGAGGCCCTGTACGCCGCCGTACCCGCCGAGGATGTCCGCTGGATGCGCGACCCGACGCGCGGTGGTCTCGGGACGGTCGCCAACGAGCTGGCCGCCGCCTCCGGACAGGGCGTCCTCCTGGATGACGACGCCATTCCCGTCCAGCCCATGGTCCGGGGCGCCTGCGACATGCTGGGCATCGACCCGCTGTACGTCGCCAACGAGGGCTGCTTCGTGGCGGTTGTCGCGCCCGAGTCCGCGGACGGGGGCGCCGAGGCTCTTCGCGCCGCCGGGGCCGCCCAGGCGGGCGTCATCGGCGAGATCGTCGACTCCCTGCCCGGCATCGTCGCCATCCGCAACGCCTTCGGCGGTACGCGGCTGGTCGACACCCTGGTCGGCGACCCGTTACCCCGAATCTGCTGAGCCCCATCAAGGAGGAACCATGTGTTTAGGCATCCCCGGTGAGGTGGTCGCCCTGTTCGACGACGAGGTGGCCACGGTGTCGGTCGCGGGAGTGGAGCGGGACATCTCCATCGGCCTGCTCGCCGACGAGGGCGTCGCCGTGGGCGACTGGGTGCTCGTCCACGTCGGTTTCGCGCTCTCGAGAATCGACGAGCGCGAGGCCGCCCAAACCCTCGACCAGATCCAAAAACTCGGCCGGCCGTGGGACGACGAGCTCGACGCCTACAAGGAGACCCACATCCGATGAAGTATGTCGACGAGTTTCGTGACCCGGCGGCCGCCAAGGCCCTGCTCGCCGCCATCGACCGACTGGCCGGCCGGCTCGGTCGTACCCTCCGCTTCATGGAGGTCTGCGGCGGGCACACCCACACCATCTACCGCCACGGCCTGGAGTCCCTCCTCCCGGAGCAGGTCGAGTTCATCCACGGGCCGGGCTGTCCCGTCTGCGTCATCCCGATGGGCCGGGTCGACGACGCCGTCTGGCTCGCCCACCGCCCGGGCGTCATCTTCACCACCTTCGGCGACATGATGCGGGTCCCCGGCTCACGGGGCAGCCTTCTCCAGGCCCAGGCGGCCGGCGCCGATGTCCGCTTCGTTTACTCCCCGCTCGACGCCCTCAAGATCGCCCGGGACAATCCGCAGCGCGAGGTGGTGTTTTTCGCGCTCGGCTTCGAGACCACCGCCCCCGCCACGGCGCTCACCGTCGCGGCCGCCCGGGCGGCGCGGGTCGACAACTTCTCGGTCTTCTGCAACCACGTCCTCATCGAGGCGCCCCTGCGCACCCTCCTGGAGACGAGCGACCTCACGCTGGACGGTTTCATCGGTCCCGGCCACGTCGCGACCGTGGTCGGCTCCGATCATTTCCAGTTCATACCGGAAGAGTTCCGCCTGCCCATCGTCATCACCGGCTTCGAGCCCCTGGACATCCTCCAGGCCGTCGACATGCTGCTCACGCAGTACGCCAAGGGCCGCTGCGCGGTGGAAAACCAGTACGCGCGAGTCGTCCGCCCCGGCGGCAACCCCGAGGCCCTGCGGGCGCTGGCGGAGGTGTTCACGCCCCGCGAGAGCTTCGAGTGGCGCGGGCTGGGCGCGATCCCCCGGTCGGGGTACCGCCTGGCGGACGCGTACGCCGGCTTCGACGCCGAGCGGCGCTTCGAGCTGCCCGCCCAGCGGGTGGCCGACCACCCGGCCTGTCAGTGCGGACTGGTCCTCACCGGCCAGATCAAGCCCGCCCAGTGCCGGGTCTTCGGCACGGGTTGCACCCCCGAGCGCCCGATCGGGACCTGCATGGTCTCACCCGAGGGCGCCTGCGCCGCGTACTACACCTTCGGCCGCATAAGCCGTTTGGCCGCCGTGCCGCGGTCGTGACGACGGCACAGGACCTCGGCCACCAGGTACCCGGCCACCATCGGTACCATCAGCGCCAGCATGGTCAGGGCGTCGGTGGTCGGGGTGGCGATGGCGGCGAACAGCCCGCAGAGGATGACGGCCACCGCGCGGAACCGGCCGAGCATCGCGCCCGTCACCAGCCCGAGCCGGTTGAGGCTGACGAGCAGGACGGGCAACTGGAAGGCCAGGCCGAAGATGAGCAACAGGCGCAGCTCGAAGCCCAAGAAGGTCCCCACGTCGTTGAGGTTGGTGACGGACGGCGGGTTGAAGCTCAGCAGGACCGCGAACCCGCGTGGGCAGAGCAGGTACCCCGCCGCGACGCCGCCGAGGAACAGCGGGATGGCGGCGGCCAGGAACCCCCGGACCGCCCGCTTCTCCCTCGCCCCGAGCGCCGGTACGATGAAGCGCCATAGCTGGTACGACCACATCGGACAGGCGGCGATCAGCCCGACCACAAACGCGACCTGGAAGTACAAGGCGAAGCCGGCGGTGATGCCCTGGGTGACCATCTCGACGTGATCGTCCGGCCGGCTCGCCGCGAAGATCGCGACCGCGCGATGGATCGGCCACAGCACGGCGGCCAGCAGGTACCGCTGGAAGACTAGGGCGACCCCCGTGGTGACCACGACCGCCGCCAGCGCCACCAGGAAGCGGTACCGGAACTCGCGCAGATGGTCGACCAGCGACATCGTACCGCCTTCTCCCGCCGACGGCGGACGAAACCGGGCGAAACGACGCGTGGAGCGGGGCACGGGGTCAGTGGGGGCCGGGTCAGTGGGTACCAGTGTCCCCAGGCGGCGTGGTTGGCGCTGTGATCTCGGCCGGGGTCGTCTCCGGCGGCGCGGCGGGCAGCCCGTCCGGCTCGGTCCCCTTGAGCTCGTCCTTGAACTCCCGGATAGCCCGGCCAGAGGCCTTGCCGACACCCGCGATCCTGGCACCGCCAAAAATGATCACCACGATCACCAGAATGATCAGCAGCTCTTGCCAGCCCAGGCCACCCATCGACACCTCCATCGTCGCTTACTGCCGTCGATACTACCAGGGATGGCCGACCGGTGGTTCCCCGGTAGACTGGGGCGTCATGACCCCGCTGCTGTTGGACATCGGAACCGGTGAGGTTCTCACCCTGGTCGTTCTGGGCACCATCCTCTTCGGCCCCGAACGCCTGCCCGCGGTCGCCCGCAAGCTCGCCCGGGTCATCCGCACGCTCCGCCGCCTCGCGAACTCAGCCACCGACCAGATAAAAACCGAACTGGGCCCCGAGTACGCGGGTCTCGCGGCCGACTGGCAGAACCAGGACCCGGCTCGCGCCGTGGTGCCGACGGAGGTCCAATCCGAACTGGCGACGCTACGGGCCGAACTGGCGACCCTGCGCGGCGACGTCGCCCGGCTCAAGACCGAGGTTGACCGACCGTTAGGTTAACCTCCGCGAAGGCGGCGAGGCTGGCCTCGGCGGACGCCTGGTCGAGGATGTCCAGGGCAAAGCCGTTCTGCACGACGACAAAGTCGCCGACCCGGACCTCCGGGACGTACGCGAAACAGCACACCCGGGCAGTCCCGTCGTGGTCGACGTGGCCCATCGGCATGGCCCCCCCGGCCAGGTCGAGAACCCGCACCGGTACCGCGACACACATCTCAGCCTCCTTGTTCCGTGACCACGAGATCCATCGTACCCGTCGGCTGGGCCGAGCAGGGCAGGCACGGATCCGCCTCGCGGATGGCGTCTTCCATGCCCGCCCGGACGGTTGCCTCCTCACCGCGGCTCGCCGCTGTTGTGAGCATATCACCTAGCCAGGGCTCATTTTGAGCGGTCGGGGTCAGGATGGTCGCGGCGGCGACGCGGCCGTCGGCCGTCGTGGCGTAGCGGTGGACCAACAGTCCGCGGGCACCGTCGACCAGGCCCACCCCCACCCCGGCCGGAACGCCCGGCCAGGCGGTGGCGACCGGGCCGGCGGTCAGCGCGGGGTCGTCCAGCAGCGCCTCGATCACCTCCACGGCGTGGACGGTGATGATGGCACGGGCGGCCGCCGCCCCGGACCCCAGGCGCCGCCAGGCCGTCTGCAGTTCGGCGGCGAGCGGGGTGGCGACGAGGCCGGCGCGGAGCTGGGCCACCGGTCCGACACGG
>JAIRVA010000011.1 GCA_031254155.1 Propionibacteriaceae bacterium | reverse complement strand
GGCCGACCCGGCCATCCGCATCGTGTCCCTCACGATCACCGAAGGCGGCTACAACTTCGACCAAGTCACCGGCGACTTCCTCACCGACAACCCCGCCGTCCAAGCCGAACTCGTCCCCGGCACCCGGCCCACCACCATCTTCGGCTACCTCTACGACGGGTTGCGCCGCCGCCACGACCAGGGCGTGCCCCCGTTCACGATCATGTCGTGTGACAACATCCTCCACAACGGCGCCGTCGCCCGCAAAGCCCTCACCGCGTACGCGAAACTCCGCGACCCCGCCTTCGCCACCTGGATCGCCGACACTGTCCACTTCCCGTCGTCCATGGTCGACCGGATCACCCCGCAAACCACCGACCAGGACCGCCGTGACATCGCCGGACGGTACGGCATCGACGACGGCTGGCCCGTCGTAGCCGAAGCCTTCATCCAATGGGCCCTCACCGACGACTTCCCCACCGGCCGGCCCGCCTACGAACACGCCGGAGTCCACCTCACCAACGACGTCATCCCCTACGAACTCATGAAGCTCAGGTTGTTGAACTGCTCGCACCAGGCGCTCGCGTACCCCGCCCGCCTCGCGGGCTATGAGTTCGTTCACGAGGCCATGGCCGACCCGGACATCGCCGGGTTCGTGCGCGGCTTCATGGACATCGACGTGACGCCGAGCCTCACCCCCGTACCGGGTGAGGACCTGACAGCCTACAAGGACACCCTGGTCGCGCGCTTCTCGAACGTGGCGGTCCGGGACACGGTCGAGCGGCTGGCCGCGGAAACGTCCGACCGGATCCCCAAGTGGCTGGTACCGATGATCAAGGAGCGCCTCGCCAGTGACCCGGCCGCCGACATCCGGCGTTCGGCGGCGATGGTGGCGGCGTGGGCGCGTGAGTGCGAAGGTACGGACGACACCGGCCGCCCGCTCGCCATCGACGACCGCGCCCGCGACGAGTTGGTCGCAGCGGCCGCCCGCCACCCCGATGACCCCCTGGCCTTCCTGCGCCTGGAACAGTTCTTCGGCGACCTCGTCGCCGACCCCCGCTTCACCACCCCGTACCGCTGGGCCCTGGACCAACTCCACACGACCGGCGCCCTAGCCATGCTCCGCGCTCTGGCCGCGGCATGACCACTTTGACCGCTCTGGTCGACGCCGCAATCACGCTGGCCGACACGACCAACGACCGCATCCTGTTGGGCCTCTCGGGCGCCCCGGGGGCGGGCAAGTCGACGCTGGCCTGGCACCTCGCCGCCGCGCTCACCGCCGCCGGCGTACCGGCCACCCGTGTGCCGATGGACGGATTCCACTTAAGCGATGCCCAGCTGGCCGCGCTCGGCCGGCGGGAGCGCAAGGGTGCGCTGGACACGTTCGACGGCTGGGGGTACCTCGCCCTCCTGCAACGACTGCGGACCGAGCGCGACCACGTGGTGTACGCGCCGGAGTTCGACCGGACCCTCGAGCAGCCCCTCGCCGCCGGGTTGGCCGTCGCCCCGGACTGCCACGTCGTGATCACCGAGGGCAACTACCTGCTCGCCCCCGCCGCCCCCTGGTCCAGCATCCGGCACCTCGTCCACGAGATCTGGCACTGCGACCTCGACGACGCCGAGCGCCGCCACCGCCTGATCGAGCGGCACCAACGTTTCGGCAAGTCAGCCCAGGCGGCCGCCGACTGGGTGGCGCAGGTCGATGAAGCCAACGCCCGCCAGGTGAACGCCTGGGCACCCGCCGCCACCCGGCGCATCGACGTCGCCCAACTCGGCCTCCCGCCCGGGCGGGACTAACGCGCTCGGAGTCCCCCACATCCGACATCTACACCCGGACCTTGCGGCCTTCCTCGGGATCGAAGAGGTCGAGCAGTGCCCGGGCGGTGGAGTCGTCGCACACCAGATCGGTCATGGTCCGGGCCCGCAGCGCGCCGAGCAGCGCCGCCGCCCGCGACGGGTCGGCCACCACGCCGATGCGCCGGGGGATCCGCTGCAACTCGGCCGGCGTCAGCCCGGACGCCCGCTGGTTGAGAGTGATGTCCTCGTACGACCCATTTTCACGAATCAATACCGTACACACGTCGCCCACGACGCCCTGCGCCTTGGCCTGCGCCAGGTCGGCCTCATCCAGAAAACCCGCGGCGTAAACGTGGGACGGGACGCGGCCATAGACCGAGCCGACACCGAAAATGGCGATGTCAAGCCGGGCTTGGAGGTTAAGGACCAACTGAACCGACCGCTCCCGCCACATGGCCCGCTTGGTGTCGGCGTAGTCGAAGAAGGCCGGTACGGGGAACTGGACGATGCGGGCGTCGAAGTTGGCCGAGAGGGATTGTAGTATAGCAGCGACGTGACGGGCCGACGTATCATGGACGTTCGTACCACCATTCATTTGCACAATCGTGGCATCGTGCAAGGAGCGTTTTTCGAGAAAAGGTACGATGTTCGACAACGTGACGCCCCACGCCACCCCGATGTACTGCCCGTCCCGGACGCTGTCCCGCAAGAGGGCCGCGGCCAGCTTGGACACGCGCTCGAACCGGGTCGCGATGGACGCCGAGTCGCCGACCGTCACCAGGTGCACGCGCACCCCGAAAATGGCGGCAACACTGCGGGCGACAGGGGAGGATGAGCCCTGTGGCGCCTCGACCGATATCCGTACCATCCCCGAACCGCGCGCTTCCGCCAGCAACCGCGACACCGACGAACGCGACAACTTAAGATGGCGCGCGATGGATTCCATCGTTTCGTCTTGTATGTAGTAGCGGATGCAAGCCTCGTACATATCGTCGTACCGGTCGTGCATAAGCGTCCTCTCCATCTGCACATTCTCCCATGGCGTGGATCATGCGTCCAAAAACGGGCAAGATTAAGCCTATCGACTAGTGGGCATCATTGCAGATGCCAGAAAGAGAGGAATGGTGCTTCTTGACGTATCCCTCGGACAGATCTTCCTGTCCGAGTTCGCAGGCACTGCAATACTGCTGCTCCTGGGCACTGGTGTTGTCGCCAACACCGTGTTCAATGAAAGCAAAGGCTCCGGGACCGGCTGGCTCCTGATCAACTGGGGATGGGGCATCGGTGTCTTCGCCGGCGTTCTGGTCGCCTTCAAGTCCGGCGGCCATCTGAACCCCGCCGTGACCATTGGCAAAGTGGTGGCCCACATGGGCGACAGCTCAGTCACGCTCGCAGCCGGGGTGCCGGTGACCGCAGGCAATGTCACTATCTACCTTGTCGCCCAGGTGCTCGGAGCCTTCGTGGGCGCCGGGCTCTGCTGGCTGACCTACAAGAAGCAGTTCGACATCCCGCAGCCCGAGGGCACCAAGCTGGGTGTCTTCTCGACGGGCCCGGCCATCCGGTCCCTCGGTTGGAACTGCGTCACTGAGGCGATCGGTACCTTCGTGCTGGTCACCGTCGTCCTGCTTTCGGGTTACCAGGGCAACGCTGGCAACATGGGCTGGCTTAACGCGCTGGGTGTCGCCCTGCTCATCGTTGGCATCGGCGCCTCGCTCGGCGGGCCGACCGGCTACGCCATCAACCCGGCTCGTGACCTCGGCCCCCGCTTGTGGCACGCCGTCATGCCGGTCAAGGACAAGGGCAGCTCCGACTGGGGGTACGCGTGGGTACCCATCGTCGGCCCGATCATCGGCGGCGTCCTCGCTGCGCTCGTGTACCTCGCCTTCAACGGCGCCTTCGGCCCGATCGCCTAACTCATGAGATTGACCGGGGCCAAGTCGCCGTCAGGGTCTTGGCCCCGGTTCACACCCGGTTCACTATTGGCAGTACGACCTACGACAGTGTCGTACCGCCGCTCTGGCTCGCTTCGAGCCAAACTCACTTGTCACTAAAAATTTACAATTCGGAGGAACTACATGTCAGAAAAGTACATTCTCGCAATCGATTCCGGTACGACCAGCTCGCGGGCGATCGTCTTCAACCACTCCGGGCGCATCGTGGGCAGCCATCAGCTCGAACACGAGCAGATCTTCCCGCGCGCCGGCTGGGTCGAGCACGACCCGATTGAGATCTGGACCCGGACGGTCCAGGTCATCACCGGCGCGCTCCACGCCGCCGCTGTCACCAAGGACGACATCGCGGCCATCGGCATCACCAACCAGCGTGAGACCACGGTGGTGTGGGACAAGCACACGGGCAAGCCCGTTTACAACGCCATCGTCTGGCAGGACACCCGGACCCAGGCCATCGTCGACGAGCTCGGCGGCGGCGACCAGTACAAGTACCAGCACAAGGTCGGTCTGCCCCTGGCGACGTACTTCTGCGGCCCCAAGGTCAAGTGGATCCTGGACAACGTCGAGGGCGCGCGCGCCGCGGCGGAGGCCGGCGACCTGCTCATGGGCACGATTGACTGCTGGCTGATCTGGAACCTGACCGGCGGCGTCAACGACGGCATGCACATCATCGACGTCACCAACGCCTCCCGGACCTTCCTCATGGACGTCCAGACGCTCCAGTGGGATCCCGAAATGGCCGAGGCGCTGACGATCCCCGCCTCGATGCTGCCGATGATCGTCCCGTCGTCGAAGGTGTACGGCGAGGCCAAGGAGCCGGTCGTCGCCGGGCTGCCCATCGCGGGCGACTTGGGCGACCAGCAGGCCGCGACGTTCGGCCAGGCGTGCTTCGAGGTCGGCAAGGCCAAGAACACGTACGGCACGGGCTGCTTCATGCTGATGAACACCGGTGAGACCCCGGTCTTCTCCCAGAACGGCCTGCTCACCACGGTGTGCTACCAGATCGACGGCCAGAAGCCGGTCTACGCGCTCGAGGGTTCGATCGCCGTCACCGGTTCGCTCATCCAGTGGCTGCGCGACAACCTGAAGATGTTCGACTCCTCCCCCGAGGTCGAGGCCCTGGCCATGTCGGTCGACGACAATGGTGGCGCGTACTTCGTCCCGGCCTTCTCCGGCCTGTTCGCCCCGTACTGGCGCGGCGACGCGCGCGGCGCGATCGTCGGCCTGACCAGGTACGTCAACCGCGGCCACCTGGCTCGCGCCGCTCTGGAGGCGACCGCCTTCCAGACCCGCGAGGTCCTGGACGCCATGGAGGCCGACTCGGGTGCCAAGCTCGCCGAGCTCAAGGTTGACGGCGGCATGACCGCCAACAACCTCCTCATGCAGTTCCAGGCCGACATGGTCGGCGTGCCGGTGGTACGCCCGGTCGTGGCGGAGACCACCGCGCTCGGCGCGGCGTACGCCGCCGGCATCGCCGTGGGCTTCTGGAACGGCGAGCAGGATGTCATCGACAACTGGGCCGTTGACAAGCGGTGGGTCCCGGAGATGGACGAGGAGCACCGCGACCGTCTGTACCGCAACTGGAAGAAGGCCGTCACCAAGACCTTCAACTGGGTCGACGAGGACGTTGCGGAGTAAGCTTTCGGGCTTCTCAGCCAAGGGTGCCCCGGGGAAACCTGGGGCACCCTTGTTGTCGGTACCACCAGACCGGCCCGAGACGGGTCCCCGCGACGAACAGCTCTGGTACGATAGCAGAATGAACACCGTTGTCGTACTGACGATCGGCGATGAGGGAGAGGTTTTCATCCCCCAAGACATCTGCGACGCCGAGGGCTGGAGACCGGGCGTCAAGTTGGTGATGGTCCCCGTCGAGTACGGGTGGAGATTGTGCACCCGGGAGCAGCTACGAGATGAGATCTGGGCCAACCTGAAGCACCCCGACGTCAACGTAGTCGACGAACTCATTGCCGACCGACGGGCTGAAGCGGCCCGAGACCTGGAAGAACTCGGCGGTGTGCGCGCTTGACGCCTCAGCCACCGTCTTGACCGCCGACGCGGCGTGGGGTACAAACGCCCCGGTCCGCCAAATCCGCTGAGGTGCAGTCGACCAGCCAACTGTGATCGACCAGTCAGATTCTGGCCACATCTGGCCAGAATCTGCTAACATTCGATCATGACAGCAGTCGGTATCTTGGACGCTAAAAACCAGTTCTCCCGGTTGGTCGCTCTCGCGGAGAACGGGTACGAGACTGTCCTCACCCGTCACGGCCGCCCGGTCGCGCGGATTGCTCCCCCGCCCGGCGTTTCGCCGGTCGTCCGAACGCTCGGGCTGTGGAAGGACTACACCATCCCGGACGGCTGGGACGCGTACACGCCAGACGACGACCGGCTATGGTACGGCGACGAGACGGTCGCCGACGATACCCCCGCGGGGGCGACCTCGTGAGGATCCTAGTGGACACCAACGCATTGTTGTGGGTTCTCGCCGACTCAAGTGACCTCGACTCCGTCCGGCGCGACCTGCTGACCGACCCCGGTAACGAGGTCTGGGTGTCAGCCATCAGTCTCGCGGAAATCGCAGTCAAGGCCAGTATCGGCAAGCTGCCCGAGCCACCGACCGCCCTAGCGCACGTGGCAGACCGTCTCGGCTTCCGCAATCTACCTTTCACGGAGGATCACGCGGCGCGATTGGGTACGCTGCCCCTCATCCACCGCGACCCCTTCGACCGCATGCTCATCGCCCAGGCCCTGGTGGAGGATCTCACGATCATGACCAGCGACCGCCAGTTCGCGGCCTACGGGGTCGCCCTCACGTAACTCAGACGCGCCGCCAGATCCGCTGATCTTGCCATCCGCTCATCGGCACGGGATAGCAAATGCGGACACCATGCACGCCTACGACTTCGCTGTAGCGGCCTTTTCCGATGACTCCGGGCCCAGAATACTGGTGATGTACATCGGACCAGCCCGCTCTGGAACGACTCTGATTGAGGTCGGCGCTGTCGAACGGGCAGACTACGACGCGATCTGCCTGGTCCACGCGATGGTGGCGAGAAACGAGACGCTGAGAAAAGGAGGACTGGCACAATGATCATGGATACCCTGACGAGTGCAGAGCGCAAGGACCTCGCCGACTGGGGAGACTAGCTGGCAGATCGCTTCGAGGCCGGTGTTGAGCCGAGTCCCGGTGTACCTGTGCCGCCCCTCATGGAACTTCGTCGCGTACGGCACCAGCAGCGAACTCTGGAGACGGCAGCGGAACGACTCGTGCAATCTGCCCGTCGGGAGGGTCAGTCATGGCACAAGATTGGCTTGGCGCTAGGAACGACGGCTGAAGCCGCCCGACAACGGTATCGCGTTAAGGTCGGCTGACGCCCCCCTGGAGCAATGCCGTGAGGATCACGCGGAACGACTAGGCAGCGTTCGACAGGGCGACCGGGTCCACCCGGGACAGCTCGGGCAGGTCAAAGGCCGGATCGGTGGACACGACACAGTCGACGCCGTGGGCCAGGGCAGTGGCCGCGTGAACGGCGTCCCGGCCCCGGATCCCAGTGTGTTCGATCAACTCAAGCGCCCGTGCCAGTACCGGCTCGTCAAACGGGACGACTGTCACCAGTTCCGCCACGTCCCGGGCATCGGCCACGGCCAGTCCGGAGTCACCCGTCATGCGGAGACGATGGTGCACAACCTCCTGGATCATTTCCGTACTCGCAATGCCCACGAGTTCACCACTCGCGAGATCCGCCAGTACCTGTCGGCAGGCTGCCCGCCACGGCGACTCTTGCCCGAGCGCGTACAAAGGTACGCTCGAGTCGATCAGAACGTACCGTCCAGTCACCCGACAACTCGCAGACTCGGTCTCTCGAACCCGTCTTTCACGCCCGCCCAGTCACCGACCGGTCGCGGATCGGCGTCAGCGCGGGCCAGCAGTCGTTCGAGCACAGCCTGCCGGGTGGCCGCGGGCGGCGACAGGGTCTGGCGAACCGACTGGCGGACGAGTGACCCGACCGACCGGTGTTCCCGCTCTGCCTGCGCCGCTAGGAGAGCGTACTCCTCCGGTTCGAAGAGGACCTGGACACGACGTTCAAGGGTTGGCATGCACATATATTAACATGTGCAAGAATCGGGGGTCACCGGGCGACTAGGTTACAGTTCCAGCCGCTTCGCGGTGGCGGTGGCGAGGTCGGCGTCCGCGAGCCGCTCGACTAGGTGCAGGGCCATGTCGATGCCGGCGGTCATGCCGGCCGAGGTGACGATCCGCCCCGAGTCCACCCAGCGGCGCTTCTCGATCACGTTGACCGCCGGGTACCGTTCGCGGAGGGTGTCGAGCGCCGCCCAGTGGGTCGTCGCGTCGCGCCCGTCGAGCAGGCCGGCCGCCGCGAGGTAGAAGGCCCCCGTACATACACTGGCAATGATCGGTACCATCTCAGCCTGCGCCGCGATCCACGCCGTCAGGGTCGCCCTGGTCTCGTCCGACCGGTCGTGCATCCCGCCGGGGATGATGAGGCAATCCAGGGCGAGCTGGTCGGCCACGCTCACGTCCGGCAGCAGCGTCGCGCCCGCACGGGCCACCACTGGCTCCCGGCTGGCCCCGATTGTCACCAAACTGAACGCGTCCCCGCCCGCGATGCGGGAGGCGGTGGCAAAGGTCTGGTACGGCCCCGCGTAATCAATCAACTCCATATCGGGGAAGGCGAGCAACCCGATTGACATCGTCATACGTACTCCTCACTGGTGGTCGGCGGCCCTGCCCCTCCCCCGGTAGAATCTTCCGCATGGCATCAGGGACCTCTCAAGCGATGTTACCAGCGATCGCAAAGGAAACTACGCAACATGCCGGAGCGCGAGACGGGCGGGTCATCCTGGTCTCGCCGCGGGGGTACTGCGCCGGGGTCGATCGCGCCATCACGACCGTCGAGCGGGCGCTTGCCCGCTCCGACAGCGCGGTACACGTCCGCAAGGAGATCGTTCACAACAAGTACGTTGTGGCGGCGCTCCGCGCCCAGGGAGCCGTGTTCGTGGACGAGGTCGACGAGGTACCACCGGGCGGCGTCGTCGTCTTCTCGGCCCACGGGGTGTCGCCGGCGGTCCGGGCGGCTGCCGCCGCGCGCGGGCTCGTCACCATCGACGCTACCTGCCCGCTCGTGACCAAGGTCCACAAGGAGGCCCAGCGCCTCGCGGCGGCGGGGCAAGAGATCCTGCTCATCGGGCACGCGGGTCACGAGGAGGTCGAGGGGACGTTTGGGGAGGCGCCCCACGCGATTCACCTGGTCGAGCACCCCGACGACGCGGAGCGGGTAGCGGTCCGGGACCCCGCGCGGCTCGCCTGGCTGTCCCAGACGACCCTCAGCGTGGACGAGACCCGCGAGACGGTCACCCGGCTGCGCGCCCGCTTCCCGGCGCTGGCGGATCCTCCGAGCGAGGACATTTGTTACGCCACGCAGAACCGGCAGGGGGCGGTACGCGAGGTCGCCCCGGCGTGCGACTGCGTCCTCGTCGTCGGCTCCGCCAACTCGTCCAACTCCCGGCGGCTGGTCGAGGTGGCGCTGGACGCCGGGGCCGGGGCGGCGTACCTCATCGACGCCGTGGCAGACATCGACCCCGCCTGGCTTGGTTGCCACACCGTTGGCGTGACCTCCGGGGCGTCGGTACCGGACTACCTCGTCCAGGACGTTGTCGCCCACCTGCAGGAGAACGGCTTCCCCGAGGTCATCGAACACCAGGCCGCCGAGGAGACCCTGACCTTCGCCCTGCCCCCGGCCGTACGCTGACCCCCTGTTTCACCCCACCTGGAGACGGTACCCCATCCCGGACTCGGTGATCAAGTATCTTGGCTTGCCCGGGTTGGGCTCGAGCTTCTTGCGGAGTTGGGACATGTACAGCCGCAGGTACCCCGTGTCGGCCACGTGGACCGAGCCCCAGATCTCCGTGAGCATGGTCTGCCGGGTGACGAGCCGACCCGGGTTGCGGGCCAGCAGCCCCAGAACCTGCCACTCGGTCGGGGTGAGCCGGATGGGTTCGCTCCGCCGCCCGGTTTTCTTCATCGCCGTCCGCGCCGAGAAGTCGATCGTCACCGGCCCGAGCTTCAGCAGCGGTTCCTCCTCCTCGCCAGCGGGGATGCGCCTGGTCAGAGCCCGGATGCGGGCGAGCAATTCGTCGATGGAGAAGGGTTTGGTGACGTAGTCGTCGGCCCCGAGGTCGAGCGCCTCGACCTTGTCCGTCGAGCCCGCGCGGCCCGAGACGACGAGGACCGGTGCCATCGACCACCCGCGTACCGCCTTGATCACCTCCAGCCCGCCCATGCCGGGCAGGCCGAGGTCGATCAGGTACACGTCCGGCCGCTCGTCCACCGCCAGCGCGATCGCGTGGGCGCCGTCAGCGGCGATCACGACCTCGTACCCCTTGACGCGCAGCGTGATCCGCAACGCGCGCACAATCTGGGGGTCGTCGTCAACGATCAGTATCTTCATCGGTTCTCCCGTCGTCGGAGTCGGAATCGGGGGTGCCGGGCGAGCCGGCCGCCAAGACGGCCGCGGCGAGGGACACCACCATCGTCAGCCCGCCGCCCGGGGTGTCCTCGGGGGTCAGCGTACCCCCCATCGCCTCGACAAAGCCCTTCGACAGGGCGAGTCCCAGCCCTAAGCCCTTGGTATTGTCCGTGTCGCCCTCACGCTGGAAGGGTACGAAGATCGCCCCGACCCGCTCGGGCGGCACACCGGGCCCGTGATCCGTGATCCGCACCTCGACGTTGCCGCCGAACGCGCTCGTCGCCAGCCGGACCTTGGTGTGCTTCGGCGCGTACCGCAACGCGTTGAGCAGCAGGTTCACGATGACCCGCTGGAGCAACACGGGATCGGCCATCGCCGGGGGTACGTCGCCGAGGTCGAGCTCGACATCGTGCGCGTCGAGCCGCAACTCGTCCAGCGCCGGCGCGATCGCGTCGTCCACATCGACCGGCGTCGTGGCGATCACGAGCGCCCCGGCCTGGAGCTTGCTGACGTCCAACAGGTCGTTGACAAGCTCCGCGAGCGCGTCGAGACTCTCGGTGGCGGTGGACAGCAACTCTTCCCGGTCGTCCTGCGTCATGTCGGCCCCCATGGCCTTCAGCCCGCTCACGGCGGCCGTCGCGGAGGCGATGGGCCGGCGCAGGTCGTGGCTCAGCGCGGCCAGCAGGGCCGTCCGGACCCGCTCCGACGCGGCAAGCGGCTCCACCTCGCTCGCCGTCTTCGCGAGGTCGCCGACCTCGAGCGCGGCGTCAAGCTGGGACACGAGTACGGCCATGAGACGGCGCTCCGACGTCGTCAGATCCGGTCCCCGGACCTCGAGCACCGCCCGCTCCCCCACCGGGAACGTCCCCGTGGGCGGTTTGCCACCCACTTCGCCCACCGTACCTAGAACGGTGTCGCCCGCCCGCAAACGTACGCCATCAAGCCTGAACGCCTCACTGATCCGTTCCAGGATGGCTTGAACCGCATCCTGGCCGCGCATGACGCTGCCCGCGACGGCGGCGAGGAGCTCGGACTCGGCGGCGGTACGACGAGTCTGGCGCGACCGACGGGAGGCTTCGCCGACAACGAAACTGACCAAGACCGCCACCAGGACGTACAGCGCGAGCGTGATCAGGTTGCTGGGCTCCTGGATCGTGAAGGTACCGGTCGCGGCGACGAAGAAGTAGTTCAGGAGCAGGCCCGACATCACGGCCGCGGCCAGCGCGGGCCACAGCCCGCCGATCACGGCCGCGACCACGACCAGGACCTGGAACGCGAGAACGTGCGGCGCGATTGTCCCCTCGGGGTGGGTCACACGGAGCAGCCACGTCAGCAGGGGGCCGCCCGCGAGCGTGACCAGGAAACCGGCGAGGATTCGACGCAGCGACATCGCACCCCCCAGCCGCGGCAGGGCCAGCCGGACCGCCGTCACGGACGTGTTGACGATGTGAACGTCGATTGTCCCCGAATCCCGGATGACCGCCATCCCGATATCCCGCCCGACCAGGGGACCAAGCGCCCAGTGGCGGTGCGAACAGCCGACGACGAGCTGGGTGGCCTCGGCGGCCTTCGCGAACTCGACGAGGGCGCCGGGGATGTCGTCGCCGACGACCTGGTGGTAGGTGCCCCCCAGGTGCTCGATCAGCGCCCGTTGGGCGGCGAGAACACCCGGGTGCGGCGTACTGAGCCCGTCCTGGCTCACGACGTGGACCGCCATCAGCTCGCCGCCAACCGACCGCGACGCGATCCGGGCCCCGCGGCGCAGCAGCATCTCGCCCTCGCTCGCGCCGCCGAGCGCCACCACGACCCGCTCGCGGGCCTCCCACTGCTGGGCGATGCCGTGTTCGGTACGGTACTTCTTGAGGGCCGTGTCCACCTCGTCCGCGACCCACAACAGCGCCAGCTCGCGCAGGGCCGTCAGGTTGCCGACCCGGAAATAGTTGGAGAGGGCGGCGTCGACACGTTCGGCCGGATAGACGTACCCGGCCGACAACCGGTCGCGCAGGGCTTGCGGTGCCAGGTCGACCACCTCCACCTGATCGGCGGCGCGCAGGATGCCGTCGGGGATGGTCTCGTGCTGGGCGACACCGGTGATCTCCTCGACCACGTCGTTCATCGACTCGATGTGCTGGATGTTGACGGTCGTGATGACATCAATCCCGGCGGCGAGCAGGTCTTCCACATCCTCCCAGCGCTTGTCATGGCGCATTCCGGGGGCATTGGTGTGGGCCAGCTCGTCGACCAGGGCAATGTCCGGGCGCCGGGCGATGACCGCGTCGGTATCCATGTCGGTCAGCTCGATCCCGCGGTGGACCACGATCTTCCGCGGCAGGATCTCCAGGCCCCGCGTCTGGGCGGCTGTGGCCGGGCGGCCGTGGGTTTCGACGACCGCCACGACGACGTCCTTGCCCGACGCTTTGAGACCCCGGCCCTCGTCCAGCATGGCGTACGTTTTCCCGACGCCCGGAGCCGCACCGAGCAGGACCCGCAACCGGCCGCGATCCATGTCTTCCCTTCTTGCCAGCGGTGGGCACACGCGTGCAACCACCGGGTATAGCCTAACGCTCTCACCGTGGTTTCGGGGCCAGTACGGCAAGGTACAACGGGCCAGGAACTCGCCCGGGGAAGCGCTGATCCACGCTGCGTCGTCAGCCGGGCGCCGGGCGGGCGAGCGAAGCGAGGGTGAGAGCGCTTGTGCGGGGTCCGGCCCGTCCACCCAGGAGCACCGGCCCCTCAACGCCGTACCGGACCCCGCACAAACAGGGGTGCGAGGTAATCAGAACAAGTTCGGTCTTACCATCACCAAAACAAGGAACAGGACGGCCGCCACCCCGACCGTGATTTCAAAGCCCGTCAGAGCCAGGCCGCCCCCGTGACGCTCCAGGAAATGGACGGCCCCGAGCAGCAGGTTGACGTGCACCGCCAAGACACTGGCCACAACTTCCTCCAATGGTCATTGGGCCCGTCTGACTGGGGCGACCCCACGTTGCGGGTACCCGTACAAAGGACACCCTAAGAGCAATTCCACCACCGCCGGGGGTACTGGTTCACCCTCATAACGCAACCCATACGGTGGCGGGGAAAACCCTTACGGATTGCCAACCAGGATGGGGAAACGGTCAACGAGTCGCCGAACACTTTCCACAGGTCCGCCCCACCCCACCCTCAGGACGCGAGCGCCGCCAGCACTAGTTGGCCCGACCAGGTACCGGACCCGCCGGCCCCGCGGGTGGGTAACTACCAGCAGGCGGGTAGCCGCCGACGGGTGGATAGCCAGGTACGCCCCGCCGGCCGTACTGGCTATTCCAGCTCACCCGGCGGACAATCCCCACGATCAGAATAGCCAGACCGGCCAAGCCGGTCACAATGATGAGACCGATCCCAATCACGAGCCCACCCGCAAACTTAGCGACCTGGACAGACGGCGCCACCCGGAACTCAAACGGCGTGCCGCTGGAGGTACACTGCACCTCGTACGACCCGTCCACCGTCGGGGTGAAAATCCCACCCAGAGAGAAGTTCCCCGTATTCACACTCACCGCCGAGTTGGCGTTGAGAGCGACAGCCTGGCCGGTCGGATCCGTCACCGAACACTGCCCAAAATTCCCCTGCTCCGTCCAAATCCCCATCTCCGCACCCGCCGTCAACGTGACCGCGCTAGGCGAACCATCCGCCGTGTGAGTCGGCGCATCAAGGACCCCACTAAACGAACTCATTGTCGAATAAACAATAATGATAGTCCCAACAATCGGGCCGAGTACCAGCACGCAGATACCAACGATGATACTGACTAGGGGTTTCTTCGGCGGGACAGGGGCGGCGCTGGGAGACATGACAGTTCCTTTCCGATAGCGGTACCAGCATACACGCAATAGTTCAATCCATATACCAATCTGTAGCCTCGCTTTCTACAGACCTCGGCGTTCGTCGTCGCCTGCTCGACTGCCTGCGGGCTCGTGCCCGGCCGCGGGCTGACACGTTGCGCGAACGGGGCGAGCGGGAGACGACCCAACCTGGAAACCGTGGCGACCGGCATCGTTGTTGTAGACGCCAGCGGCTGGGGACAGGGTTTACGCAAGGGACCAAAGAGGAGGCATCGCCGTATACCAGGGTCCATATGGCACCCCGACCAACCGACGGGTTTCTCTCACCCCAGTCAACCGACGCGTAGAGCCTCAACTTCAGTGACACCAACCCGAGCAAGACTTGCTGCAAGACTCACCACTACTCGCTGAGCGTGTTCCGGGTTCAACTCCCCAATCCATCGCCACACTTCACCAGTCTTCGACCGAAAAGTAATCGCACCATCCTCTATGATCGACTCGACTTCTCCCGTAGTTGACGCGGCGAACGCAACCATTTGAATCCGCCAGGGATCAGCTCTCACTCGCAGCCGTACATACCCATTCCGACAGGAAGTCCGGTCAGCGGCGGGATCATAAACCGTGGCAAGATATCCCCCGGCGCCACCGTTGTCTTCCTCCACGACTTCTGCGGGTAGTAGCGGGAATGCACGTTCTCCGACGATCCGCACACAATCGCACAAAGGTTGCACGCAAACCGCGTAGACACCCCCTTGTTCAACGACCGAGCCAAGCTGAAGCCGTGGAATTGGCCTAGTATAGCGACTACGCATGGACATGAGTACACCCAGGAGATCGCGCGAGCTGTCGGACTTCTCTTCGCTAGAAGCAAACAGAGCAGCACCTCTTTTCCTAAAGCGGTTACTTTTGTTCCCACTTATCCCCGCTTCGCCCTTCAGTTTCTCCGTAAGCCCGTCCTTGAGAAGTTGGAGGCGGATCGCATCCGTAACGCCCTCGAACTCGCTGCACCCATGCGAACCCAAACTCTTGTCATGCGCAAGCCAAGCCTCAATCTCTGGTACTCCGATGTGAGCACCCACTTCATGGTCTTGCACAATAGCCAGTAACTCGGATCCGATAAGTTCCTCAACTTGCCGTTCCACATCTTCTGGATGGGGCAAGGCGACGCGTTGACCAAGAACCGCAGGGTCCAGTTCTGGACCAAAAACAGCGAGCAGTCTATGGGCATCATTTCGGATCGCCGCTAGAGCGGATATCGCTGCCGTAGTGACGAGCCCAATACGATGGCGGCCGAACTCTTCCACAGTCACCTGAGGTAACGCGGAAAGACTGCGTCTACGCTCCTCGAGGCCGATGGGGAGGTTACTCACATGCTCTTTCGCGTATACCGATACTCGCACAGGCCCACAACAGAATGAGACCATTGTTTCTCTATCGTCCCAGTCAGGCTCGTCGCCAAGAATCGACTTGACTACCAAGGCTATCTGCACTGCAATGTCCCCGAGAAACGGTTCACCCGTGTAGACGACGATAAGTCGAAGACGATGATGCTCGTTACTCGCATCATCGCGTAACACAGAGCCAACTAGGTCTTTGGCAGTTTGTCCATGGTCGCCGTTCATACTCCAGTCCAAAACAAGTACGTCAGCGCGTTTTGCAGCCGAAGTGAACGCAGGTTCGTGTTCCTTGTTCTCCTGCGTTGACTGTGGCGACAAGATTGCGCAAGACAGCCCGACCTTTGCGAAGGCGACTGACACCGACTTAGCATCGAACGCTTCACTTGCATGTTCTTCCAGCGGAACCTTCAGTTGCGGCAGCTTTCCTGGCAGCGACTCCCGGCCACCAACACCCCAGTCTTCGCCATCATCCACGTCCAGCGCTGATGAGTCAAGCGGCCGATATGCCTCGTCGTCGATCACCAACACGGTCTGCAAAAAACACTTCACTTGTTCTCGAATGTGACTCTCGAAGCTGTCACTCATGTTACTTCTCGCCTCCGTCAGGAAGAAGTATCTCGAAACGAGCGCCGCGATCCGCACTTGGCGGTGCGAGCCGAACGTCGGCTCCGTCACGACGCAACACCTCACGGGCCACAAAAAGCCCATACCCCGATCCGGCCGGTTTCCGGGAGAACCCCTGCTCAAACACCACTTCCTCATCACCGAGACTAACGCCGCGACCTGAGTCAGTCACGGAGATCAATCCCTCCGACTTGTCGAGAGTTATCTCTCGGGTTCCAGAGTACTGCGCAACCCAGTACACCGCATTGTCAACTAGGTTCACCAACACTGCGTATAATGTGGACGGGAACATTCGTACACGCATGCTCTGAAACGCCGCTGTCGCGTTCAGTTCCACTCCTTCCTCAATCAGTCGCCGCTCGAACACGTCGCTCAGGTATCTCACCACGTCGGTTCCAGCGATCTCCACCGGTTCACGGTACAGACGCCGGTGAAGCGGTGTGAAGAGCCGCAGGTACCCATCGAGATGTTCAAAGGATGTTCGGAGATCGCTGTAAAGGGGTCGCAAGCTCGCGTTCTCTTGCGCCCAGACTTTGAGACGTCGCAGGTTCTCACGAACGGATCGGATGCTGTTCTCGAACTCGTGAGTCACGATATTAACCGCTAGCCCGATCTGAACAAGCTCAAAATCCTGGGATGCACGATCGGTAAGTACTTCAACGCGTTCTTCGAGTTGCTCCACCTGGTCCAGCAAGGAGGCCGTACCCCCGTTCTCATCTTCCGCCGCCCAGACCACTGAACGCAACTGCTCCTCGACCGCACGCAACGCATCAAGCTGAGAACCCGCCATAGCCCTGACACGGGTCTCCAACTCATTCCTCAATCGCGCGAACTCCGGATCAGTAAGACACGAAAGCTCAGTCGTTGCCGCCTGCTGTAGCACCGCCACCGCTTCCATCTCAACCGCTTTTCGAGCCTCGCCAACTAGTTCCTTTATCCGATCAGCGACTTGCGCAGCCTGCTTCTGTAGATCACCTCTCGCCCCACTGACCATGTCTCGCGACTCATCTACTGCCTGCAAGACCGATTGATCAAATCGCAGACGGCGATGAACGGCTCGGTCTAGTTGAAGGTCCACCACTGAGAGTGTTTCATCCACCTGTTGCTCAGCAGGCCGCAACACGGACTCGAGAATGTCGACCCGAGTCTCGTCATAGAGCCTAGATCGTCTAGTCAGAATCCCACTAAGCGCAACTCCGCGGGGTCGTCGCACTTGAAGGCTTGACACAAGTTCTCGGAGTTGGGAGCGTGCACTCAGTTCTGCGCGTACCAACAGGTCAACCGCTGTCGACGGATCTTCGGTCACTTGAGCATGCCCCACTTCGAGGCGGAGATCTCCCAGGATTCGCTCCACTTTGGCCTCAGGCACTCCAGCGTTTACCTCCTCAAAAAAGCGATCCAGCGCGCCACTGTACTCGGTACGCCGCGCTCGCACTTGTTTGCTCCGAACTCGCCTCGCCTTGTCCATTCGCTCATTTGCCAGTTTTCCTTCTTCCCAGGCTTCGGCCTGAGGTCCGCCCTCACGGAAAAACTCGTTCGCGACTTGCGTCAGAAAGTTCTTCAGGATCTCCCGAAACTGACGGTATGCTTCGTTCGTCGCGAAACCTTCACGCCCTGCTTTCTCCCGGAGTTGGCTATTCCTCTCTCTCGTAATCTCAACGGCACCGAACATCCGGCGATACGAAAAGAAATGATCTGATGCTGATTTAGTGCGCTGCTTCTCAACATCAAGCCAGTCGAAACTACTATCCCCATAGGGAAGTACTCGAACACCATTCCTGTAGATGTACAAGCCGCCATAGCAATCGAGCTTCTCCCCGATCGCGACGAAGTCGTTCGCCTCAAGGCGCGAGGACTTGGCAACTCCCTGAACGTAGGCCAGGTGAAGGCGAAACGGGCCGCAGCGGGTTCGCACACCACGCGCCGGACTCCAAGGGAGGGGGTAAGACTGTGGGGGACCATCAAACACCGACACGGTCCCTCGGAACTGACCATACTCGTCAAACTCCCCCTCGAAGTGATGATCAGCCTTCCGAAATTCGTCTACAGTGAAGAACTCTTGGTCTTCGATGAGATCTCGAACATCGTCGGGAGCACGGTGGTACCGAAAAACTGTCTTTAGTTCGGGTACAGAATGACCTGGAGTCATCGTGTTGGCAAACCCGATGAGAGTTCTCAGCAATGGTGCGGCCTCCTTTGGTGGGGCCTCCAGATCGGCTTCCAAGTCAGGTGACGTCGGAACAATCACGAAAGCCGTACCCGGCTCGAACGCCGCAAGGTCGACTCCTGCCGCAGCCGTGACTTCGTCCAGACCAACTTCGGACCATCGGCGCAAGTCCTGGTGAATCCTGTCATACAGTCCGGGATCGTCGTCAGTCACGAGATGACGAACGTTGGCAAGTATCTGGTGACTCATCTCCCGCACATCCGGTCCCTGGCTGGGTTCGAGCTCAACCACTGGCACCTTGATCTCCGAAAGGCTTGCATGCGCTAACTCGAACACGCCCCAGTGAACAAGCGCGGCGACGCGCTTGTGCCCTCGAGCCTTAGTCACCACCAAAGTCTGTGGACCAATAGCAGCGATCGCAAGCCGTCCGATTCCTTTTTCACCAAGAATCGCTCTACGCGGGCGCGCAGTATCGACACGAAGAGAGCTTGTAGCGGACTTGGATGAGGTGCCCAGCGTCAACCATCTCCCCTCGAAGTCCGTACGCGACATGCCGTCTCCATTGTCTCGGAGGACGAAGACGCCTTTGTAACGAACGAAGTCAGCTTCCGCGACCGTCGCATACGCGTCGTGTGCATTCTTGTACAACTCGCTGATTGCGGTGGGAACGCCCGCGATCTGCTGCCTACCCAGCATGTCCACTGTCCGCGCACTCGCGCGAAACTCAGCCATTGCGCGCTGCCCGCTCTGTTTGAAGATGCTGAGCAACCTGCCGCCCCATCGCCTCCGCTACGAGAACAGGAACCGCGTTACCAATCTGTTTGGTCATTGATCGGAGCCCTCCGATGAATGTGAAATCTTGTGGAAAAGTCTGGAGCAGAGCCGCCTCCCTGACGCTCAGGCCTCGGTTCTGACTCGGATGCCCATATCTCCCGTTTGTGATGTCAGTACATTTGGTGGTCAGCACCGGGGCAGACTCGTCAAACCGCATTCGACCGTAAGAGTCTTGATGCCCTTTGGCGCGCTTATGGCACTCCAGCCAGAGTTCTGCGGGCCAATCCGATCTACTTCCCCCTTCAGGGGTCGCCATGATACGCCGGAGGTTCTGCTCTCCCAACCTGCCCGCTCGGTGAATAGGGTCCTCAGCACAGGTCTCACCGGCATCTAGCGGCGGCAGATGCCCGATCCAGTCTCGCACAGTGGAGTAGGGCCGCCCACCCACCCCATGCGTAGCAGCGGGTAGGTCGACTCCTCCGTGGCGAGAAGCTAGAAGGACCAACCTCCGCCGCCGCTGCGGCACGCCGTAGTTACGGCAATCAACAACATCCCATCGAATGGAGTACCCCCCGCGTTCAAGATGCCGCAGAAAACGATTCCATGTAGAAGCTCCGGAAACCTTCTGTAACCCCGGAACGTTTTCCACGACAATCGAGTCTGGCCACAAGCGATCGACAAATGGGAGGAGCGACAGGAGCAACGATCTCTCACGAGGCCGCTGACGCGAGTCACGAGGGCGCATAGAACTATACGGCTGGCAAGGCGCACACGCGGAGAAAACAATCGGCGTATCGGCTTCCATCAAGTGGTCAAAGGAATTGAGAGGGAGTTTACGTACATCAATCTCGTGGAACTCGGCTTCTGGAAAGTTCGCCCGATAGGTTGCCGATGCGGCTGGGTCGAAGTCGACAGCGGCCACGATGCGTAAGCCCGCTCTCCGTAGCCCGGCACTCGTTCCCCCACACCCACTAAAGAAATCGATGACAATCGGAGGAACACTTGGCGACGCCGAAACCTCTGGTATCACGGAGAGTCCACCCTCGTCTCGCATCATCCTCCATCGTCATGTCGAAGAGTGTAATCTCAGTTTAGCGCCAAAGAGGCGCTTCCGCGTGGCTGATACGACCACAACCGGCCCCCTTTCAGTTCCGTCCCCAAGGTCCACCCGTCGCTCGAAACGAAAGAGTGCCACAACGAGTCAGTGTCGGATATCAGAAAACTTGATCCCGAGGCCGCCTTAGCTGCGGGCCCAAACAAGGCTCTGGAGACCCCATACCCGTTGGGGACGGAGTACGTCGCACGCTTGCGGCGGGTGCACCCCGACAAACCTCCCGGAGAGCTCCTCGCCTATGTGGGGAAATGGTACCTGGGCACGGTCACCGTCACAGGAGTTGGTGCTGGTGCGGCGGCAATCATCCCCAACGGGCTCGTTCAGGTTCCCGTCGCCTTGGCCGACCTTCTCACGTTCCTGGAAACCTCAGTCTTGTACACCCTGTCCGCCGCCGAAGTCCACGGTACCGATGCCGAAGACTACGAGAGCCGACGGCTGTTGGTCACTGTGGCACTCGTTGGTGATAGTACTGCGAAGACCGTACTGAAGCCGTTGATCGGGCGCACCGCCCCTTACTGGGGAAGAAAGATAGTGTAAGCGATCCCAACGGAGGCGATTAAGGCCGCCAACAAAACCCTGGGACGTTACTTCGTCACCAAGTACGGTACCAAGCAAGGACTCCTCGTCTGCGGCAAGCAGGTTCCTTTCGCCATCGGCGTCGGTATCGGAGCAGGCAGGAACTATGTCTTTGGGCGACTCGCGGTCACCTCGCCAGGCAAGATACTTGGCCCACCCCCGAAGCCTGGACCGCCGCTGCCGTAGACGAATCGATCAGGCATTGGTAGGCCACGCAACGTGGGCGCGGGGCGCCGCCCCGCCGCCCGGCGTACGGGCGCTACTCGCCTCGGAAGACGGCCTGCAGCGTCGGCCATTGGCCGGCGTCAACGTAGGCGGGCGCGTGATGGCGGGGTACGTGGGCGGTGATGACTCGTCGGCCTTCGTGGGGCTCGCCGGTCCAGGCGTCAATCCAGTGTCCGGCCGGCAGGTACACCGGCCAGGCGGTCTGCCCGGGGGCGAGGACGGGTGCGACGAGGATATGGTCGCCGAGTGTCCACTGGACCGGGTGTTCCCAGATCGCAGGATCGTCCGGGTGGTCGAAAAACAGTGGGCGCAACAGCGGACGGCTGGTGGCGAGAGTGCGGCGGGCCTGCTCGGCCAGATAGCCGACGAGGCGTTCGCGCACAGCCACGATCTGGCGGACTTCCTCGATCACACTGGCTTCGCCGGTTTGCTCCGCGATGTTCCACGGGGTACGGTCGCGGGACGGCGAGCGGTGGTGGTTGTACTCGGAGTGGTACTGCATGATGGGCAGGAAGGCACTGGCGGCCATCGCCCGGACGTACAGTTCGGCGTCGGGGACGGGGCCGGAGAATCCGGCGATGTCCCAGCCCCAGTAGACGATGCCACAACTGGCGGCGCCCAGTCCGGCGATCATGGACCAGCGGAATGCCTCCCAGGTGGAATTCTCGTCGCCGGCCCAGAACGCCCCGTGGGCCTGCGAACCGGCGTACCCGGACCGGGAGAAGGTGACCGGCGCCTTGCCGCACGACTCCAGGAGGCGTCCGTAGGCGGCGGCGTACGCCACCGGGTAGGCGTTGTTTCTCGCGTCGCCGTGGGCGCCGTCGAGATACACCAGATCGCGGCCCCAGGCGTGTTCGCCACCGTCGGTCTTGAACCCGTCGATGCCGACCTCCTCGACCAGGTAGCGCCGTCTGGCGGTCCACCAGTCGGCGGCGCGCCGGTCGGTGAGGTCGGGCATGAGACCGAGCGGGAACCACCAGCCCCGGTTTCGGTACGGGCGCAGCGTCCCGTCCGTCGCGGTCTCGCGGACCAGGACGTTGTCGCGGATGGCGGCGTGGACGTCGGCCTTGGCCTGGCCGGTGGGGTGGGGACGGGTCTTGAGCAGGGGGATTTGCCACAGATGAACGCGAATGTCCTGGTCATGCAGGGAATCGACCATCCCCTTCGGGTCGGGCCAGGCCCCGTCGGGCGGGAACGTGAAGTCGCCCAGGCGGTGGGGGCTTCCGTCGGCGTGAACGTCGTACTGGGCGTCCCTGAAGCAGGTGAAGGTGGTTTCGTCGCTCCAGGCCTCGATGACGATGTTGCCGACGGGGATGCCGTACTGGGTGTGGAGGGCGGCTTGCCGGCCGATCTCGGCCTGAGTGTTCCATTCGTTGCCGGAGGCCCAGAGGCGGAACACCCAGGCGGGCAGTTCGGCGGGCCGTCCGACCTCGGCCAGGAACTGGTCGAGTACCTCGGCGGGACTGCCCGAGTAGACCGCCAGGCTGAGTTGGACCTCGGCGTCAGACAAGGTGTCGGTTTCGGCTTCGATCACCAAGCGGTCAGCCGTGGTGTGGCCAACGTCGAACCAGACGCGGCGGGTGGTTGGGACGTGGAAGCCCCACCCGTCACCGCCGACGACGTGTGCGAACGGCATGGGCAGGTAGGTACGGCGGTGCGCGCCCTGGCTCTTGTACTGCTCGAAGACCTGGTTGTCCAGGGTGAGGCCGCGCTGATCGACGGTGTCGTAGCGTTCCCCGAAGCCGGTGACGTGTTCACCGGACGCCAGCGGTAGGGCGAGGCGGACCCGGTGAATACGCTCGCCGTCGTCCAGCACCTCGACGCTGCCCGGAACCGGTCGCCGGATGTCCGTACCGACGCCCACTGCGGTGTCGGCGGCGGGCCGCCAGGCGGCCCCCCGGACGGTGTACCAGCGGGTGGTTTCCGTGGTGCCGTCGCCCAGGCGGGCGGTGAACCGGTAGCGGAGATCGCCCGCCGGGGCGGCGGGGAGGTCGACTTGCCAGCCGCCGGCTTGACGGGCTTGGCGGGCCTGCGCGGAGGCCAGGTGGCCGCCGTCGGTGGTCTGGCCGCGTGAGGACCGGGGAACCGGGGTGAGGTCGAGGGTCTTCGCGCCGCCCAGCGCCGCGCTGGCCCCCATCACCGTGGGCGAATTACTGCTCATGACCACTAGTTCAACTGTGACGACCTGGACGTCCCCCGATGTCCGTACTCCCAGGCGCAACGGCTCGCCGACGACGGGGACGACCGGCCAGCGCTGTTCGGTGTCGGGTGAGTACGGGTGGCCGGAGCCAAGGGGCCGGTGCCGGATCATGCGGCGACCCCCGTCACACCGAGGTCCGCGGCGAGGCGCAGCAGCATGGCGTGGCTCCACAGCAGCGGCGTGGCCACGGTGCCCCAGCGGTCGATCCATTGTTGCTTGGCGGCCGGGTCGAGCAGCCGCCCGCCATCGACTTGTTCGGGGAGGTCACCGCCTGAGGTGGCGGTGGACGCGGCCCAGTCGAGGCAGGCCCGCGCCCCGTCGGGGTCGCCGGCCGCGAGTTTCGCCAGGCCGAGGAAGCAGGTCAGAAGCGGCCAGCGGCCGCCACCGAAGAAGGTGTCGGCGCGGAAGCGGTACACGCCGCCGTCGGCGACGAGTTGAGCGTCGATAGCGGCGATGGTCCCCCGCCCCAGGGCGGAGGCGGGGTTGATGACGCCCAGCGGGGCGAGCAGCGCGGACAGGCTGCCGTCCAGTTGCGGGGAGCCAATCCACTTGGTCAGATGGCCGTCGGCGACTCCCCCCGTCGTGATGAGGCCGGCAATGTCCCGGCTGGCCCGGTGGGCGCGATCAGCTTGCGCCGCGTCGAGCAGCCCCGTGCCCAGGGCTGCGTCGAGCCCGGCCTTGATACAACCGAGGGTTGAGATGTGGACGGCCTCGCTGTGCTCTTCCCACCAGTCGAAGCAAGGCCGCCGCCACGATGAGACTAGGTAGTCGACGGTGGCGCTGATAGCGTCGGCCCACCGGCTGACGCCGATCCGGTGCCGACGGGCGTGTTCGACGACGGCCCACAGCCACGTACCATAGCCGTCGAGCTGGAAGTCCCACCACTCGTCGTCCCCGGGCTGTCCGTCGACTGTGAACCGGGCGGGCAGCATGTCGGCGTCCGGCAGCGGCGAACCGTGGGCGGCGGCGGTGACGACCTTGTCGATCTGGCGCCGGTTGTCGGCGATCACGCGGGCGCACCAGTCGAAGAACCGGGTCGCCGAATCCGCGTCGCCCGCCACTGAGACCCCGTCCGCGATGAACGAACCATCACGGAACCAGCAGTAGCCCCGGTAGGCGGAGAAGGTCGGACTGGCCGGATAGGCGCCGCTGGCGGTCTGCAACCCGGTGATCAGAGTACGGGAGTGGGCGAGCAGACCGGTCAGGTCCGTCGGGTGGGCGGTGGTCATGTGGCCAGGTTCCCTTCCGGTGTGGTGTTGGCGCTTCCCTTGACTGTATCGGTGGTGGGGACGACCTTGGAGAGTCGCCCCCACCGTCTAATCTGGTCTTACTTCAGGAGGGCGTCAACTTTGTCAGCGGCGGCCTTGACGGCGTCTTCGACCGTCTTGCGTCCGGCGGCGGCCTCGGTCAGTTGTCCGTTCACGGCATCTTGCATCTCGGCTTGGTTCTCACCCAGAGACGGGGCCAGAGCCACGGCATCCAACGAGTCGAGCACGGCCTGCCGGTTGGCGGGTTTCCCGGCGGTGAGGTACGAGGACAGCGCCGCTTTGTCGGCGATGGGCGGAAGCTCCCAGCCGGCTTTCAGGCGGGTGTCCACCATGGCCTGCGAGCTCGACATGAACACCGCCCACTTCTGCGCGGCCTCCTTGTTCTTCGAGTTCGCCGACACGGCCAGCGCATTGGAGAACATCGCCGACGCATGGGTGGTGTCACCCGGCTCGACCGCGATGTCCCAGTCGAAGCTGGCGTTGGCGTAGGCGCCGAACATCCAGATACCGGTGTGCCACATCGCCAGTTTGCCGTCCTTGAACAGGTTGGAGTCGAAGTCAGCGGTGCCCGCGCCCTGCGCGGCCGTCGGCATGGTCTGGCCGGACTTGTCGACCAGCCACTTCGCGGCCTTGATGCCCTCGGGGCTGTTGAACGCGGCCGACTTGCCGTCAGCGGACAGGAACTGCCCACCCGTCTGCGCGACCACCTTGTAGTACTCGTTGTAGCTGATCGGCTGGTAGTCGCCCCACACGCCCTTGGCGGTGTCGGTCAGCTTCTCCGCTGCGGCCTGCTCGTCGGCCCACGTCCACGAGGCGGTCGGGTAACCGACGCCGGCGGCGTCGAACAGGGTCTTGTTGTAGAACAGGACGACGTTCGAGAAGGAGCTGGGGAGCGCGTATTGAGTACCACCGGTGGCGTAGGCGTCGGCCAGGTTCTTCTGGTAGACCGCCGTGTCAACGCCTTCCAGCGCGGCGAGGACACCGTTGGCCTGGTACGCGGCGTAGTTGGCGTACTCGATGTCGAACACGTCAGCGGTGGTCCCGCCCGCGACATCGGTCTGGAGCGCGGTGAAGTAGTCCGCGTAAGGCAGCGTCTTCACCTCGACTTTGATGCCGGGATTCGCGGTCTCGAACGCGGACACGATCGCGGCGAGGTTCGCCTCGTTGCCACCGTTGGAGATGAAGTTCGAGTACGTGATGGTCACCGGCGTACTCGTCGCCGAAGCGCCGGAGGAGGCGCCGCCGCCCGGCTCCCCACCCCCCGAACAGGCGGTGAGGCTCAGCCCGAGGACGGCGACGAGGCCGACACGGGCAAGTTGGGTCATGCGTGACATGGTGTGTTTCCTTTCTGCAAATGGGTTATTTGATACCCGTGTTGGCTACGCCTTGGATGACGTACTTCTGGGCGAACAAGTAGATGGCGAGCATAGGCAGGATCGAGATGACCGAACCGGCCATCATCACATCCCACTGCGTCGTGTACTGGCCCTGCATCCCGGCCAGCGCCAGTGGCAGCGTCTTGAGTTCCTCCGAGCGCAGGATGACGAGCGGCCACAGGAACGCGTTCCAACTGGACATGAACGAGAAGACCGTGAGCGTGGCCAGGGACGGTCCGACGAGCGGCAGCACGATCTGGCCGAAGATTCGCAAGTGCCCGGCCCCGTCGAGGCGGGCGGCCTCGTCCAGTTCGCGGGGCACCGTGTTCATCGCCTGGCGCAGCAGGAACACGCCGAACGCGGACGCCACGCCCGGCAGCAGGACACCGAGGTACGAGTCGACCAGGCCGAGGTCACGCATCTGGACGAACAACGGGACCATCAGCACCTGCATCGGGATCATCATCGTGGCCAGATAGAGGGCGAACACCGCGCCCCGGCCAGGGAACGGCATCCGGGAGAAGACGTAGGCGGCGAGCGAACTGGTGAGCAACTGCAGGAGCGTCGTGGCCACGGCCAGCCCCAGAGAGTTGGCGATGACGCGCGGGAACTTCGTCTTCGAGAACAGCAACTCGTAGGCGCCCAGTGACGGGTTGTCGGGGATCAGCTTCGGCGTGGCGGTCAGGCCCGCGCCGGGCGAGACCGAGGTGATGAACGTCCACAGGAACGGGAAGAACATCACGCAGGCCCCGCAAACCACTGCGACCACGAGAACAATTTGCCAGGATTTCAGTTTCCGGCGGGCAGTGGGCACGGCCAGCGCGGCGGTGTTCGTCGCCTCAGGCATAGTTCACCCACTTCCTCTGCCCGACCATCTGGACGATGGTCACCACCAGGACCAGGAGGAACAGCAGCCAGGACAAGGCCGACGCCATACCCGCCTGCGAGTAGCGGAAGGTCAGGTCGTACACCTGCTGTACGACGACTTGGGACGCTCCGGCGGGGCCGCCGCCGGTCATCGCGTACACCTGGTCGAAGACTTGGAAACCGTTGATCAGCGAGATCACGACCACGAAGAAGGTCGTCGGCGAAAGCAGCGGCAAGGTGACGTACCGAAGCCTGGCCCACCAGCCCGCGCCGTCGATCCGGGCGGCCTCGTACAAGTCCTGCGGTACCGTCTGCAAGCCGGCGAGCAGGATGATCATGACGAACCCGAGGTCTTTCCATGCCGACGCCAGGATGATCGACGGCATGGCCCACGTGGGGTCCGTCCACCAGCCCGGCCCGTCAATGCCGACCAGGCCGAGGAGGGAGTTGACGATGCCCACCGACGGGTTCAGCAGCCACCGCCACACCAGGGCCACCACGATCCAGCTTGTGACCACTGGCAGGAAGTACATGCCGCGCAAGAAGTTCCGGAACGGGATCGCCGCGTTGAGAGCGATGGCCAGGCCGAGACCACCGACGTACACCAGCGGCAGGTAGCCCACGATGTAGTAGACCGTGTTCCCGAACGCCCGCCAGGTCTCCGGGTTTTGCAAGAGCGTCGCGTAGTTGTCGAGACCAACCCACTGCATCGGCGACAGCAGGTTCCACTTGTGCAGCGATGTCCACAGGGCCGCGAACATGGGATAGATCGTGAAGTACGCCAGAGGTACGGCGCTCGGCAGCAGGAACAGCAGTACCGTCAGGGCGTACTTGGCCTTCTGCCACGTGAACCGAGATCGTCCCCGTGAGGTCGTTGTCGCCGACATCATCGCAGGTCTGCCTTGTCAGCTTCGCCCGGCGGTGGAGAGGTGGTTTCCGCCAAACGCTGCCGTACCCACTCGCCCTGCTCGCCCGACAAACCCTGCCCGTCGAACGGGGTACCGAGCACGAGGCAGGCCGCGCCTTGCGCCCAGCGGTCATCCGCCCACGCCTCGACCGTGACGGGGACACCCCGTTTGGCCGGGATCAGACAGGCGCGGAACGCCGGCTCGAAGCCGAACATCCAGTGCCGCCACGACTCCACACCTTCGCCCGAGACGATGACGACCTCCGGGTCGAGAAGGTTCACGACCCCGGCCAGGGCCCGGCCCAGGAGGTGGCCTGCCTGCTCGTACACTTCCTGCGCCCGCTGATCGCCGCTATCGGCTCGGTCCCCGAGGACGCCAATGGCCTCTCCGGACGTGAGAATGCCCCGTTGGCGGGCCTCTCCGACCAGCGCTTGCTGCCCGATGACCGCTTCCAGACAGCCGCGGGCGCCGCATTGGCACAGCGGGCCGCCCTCAACCGTCGGCAGATGCCCGATCTCGCCCGCGATCCCGGCGTGGCCGCGCAACACCACGCCATCGGCGATGATCCCCGCGCCGATGCCGGTGCCGATGGTCACCACGAGCGCATTCTCGTGACCCTTCGCCTGTCCGTACAACGTCTCCGCGATGGCCAGGGCGTTGACGTTGTTGTCAACCAGGACGGGCAGGTCGAACTCGGCGCGCAGCCGCGCGCCCAGCGGAACCCCAGACCAACCCATCTGGGTGGACTCGACCGTCCCCACCGATTGTGCGTCCACGTTGCCCGGCGTCGCCACACCCATACCCAGGATCCGGCGGCTGGACGAACCGGCCATGAACGTCCGCAACAACGCCACCAGCGCGTCCAGCGCCGCGGGGGAAGCCGCGTCGAACGGTTCCGTGGCTGCCCTCAGAACGGTTCCGTCGATTCCGCACTCCACTGCGGTGATGTGATCGACCACGACCTTGACACCGACCGCCGTCCCCGCGTCCACGGCCAGCCCCAGCAGCCTGGCTGGTCTGCCACCGCGCGACGGCGACAGTGCCATCTCAGTGATCAGGCCCTGGCGCAGCAACTCCTTCGTGGTCTGCGTCATCAGCGCGGGCGACACATCCAGGCTCCGCGCCAGGTCGGCCCGCGACACCGGGCCGTGGCCACCGATGAACGACAGTACGGCGGAGCGAGTCATGTCAGCTCTTCCCGAGTCCTGCATCCTTCGTCCTTCATTTAGTAATGAATTAAGTACCTTAAGGCTATTCTCTCGTACGTAGGTGTGTCAAGCGGAATTCTCGGTCAGACAGTCCGTCATTGCGGGGGGACGACGGAGCCTACTTACTTCAGTACTAAATCATTTAGAAACGCGCCCATGGGGCCCGTTCGGCTCGAATGCCGTTATACGGCGTCCCGCACCGGATTGGAATCACTCCGTAAACCTTAACATTATGTTAGGGTTTACGTATGGCTGAGGCGCTGACAAGCGTGGACCGGTTGCGGGAGATCGCTCTTGAGCAACACGGTTTTGTCACCGCCCGCCAAGCGTACGATGCGGGAGTGTCACCGCCGCTCTTAGCCATGATGGTTAGACGAGGCCGGATCGATCACGTCTCTCGCGGGGTGTACCGGCTCGGTCAGATGCCTGTGATCCCATACGCTCCGTTGATGCAAGCCGTCCTCTGGACGGGTTTTCCCGAGGCGTGCCTGAGCCACGAATCAGCGTTGGACGCGTGGGACATCAGCGACATCAACCCCGACAAGATCCATGTCACCGTCGGTGCGAAACGCCGTGTCGAGCGGGTGATTCCGGCTCGGTACGTCATCCACCGGGAAGACCTCACTCCGCCCGAGATGACGTGGTGGGAATCGATCCCCATCGTGACCGCTGGGACGGCGATCCGGCAGTGCCTGGAAACCGGTGTACCCACGTACCTCATCCGCCAAGCACTCGAACGCTCCGCCCGTACCGGCCTCGTACCCCCGGCCGAACGTGACCACCTCACAACGCTACTGGAGGCCCGCTATGACCAATGAACCACGCTTGTACGAACAGCTGCGTACGCTCAAGCCGAAGACGAAAGAACCCAACTCCGCCAACGTGCTGAACAACTGGATCCTACACGCCGAACGCGACCTCGAAGGCACCGAGGGTGGACGCCTGGGCTGGCTGGTCGCGTCGACGGTCGTGACGGCGGCGCTCCAGCGCGCGGTCCACGAAGACGGGACGAGTTGTTTCTTACTCAAGGGCGGTACGATGCTGCAGCACCGTCTGTCCGTCCCCACACGGGCGACGAAAGACGTGGACGGCCTGGTACGAGGCGATATCGAGTCATTCCTGGACGTGTTGGACGACGTGCTCGCCGAACCGTGGGGACCAGTCGGGTTCCGACGCGGCAACATCGAAGTAATCGACACGCCCGCCAAGATCATTAAGCCGCGCCGCGTGCAACTCACCCTGACCCTGCGCGGTGTGACCTGGCGAAAGATCCAGGTCGAGTTGTCGCCGGACGAGGGCCACGCCGGCGAAACCGGGGAAGTGTTCCCGGCTCCAGCGTTGGCCGGCTTCGGCTTGCCCGACCCGGATGCGCTCGTCGGCTTGGCCATACGCTACCAGATCGCCCAGAAACTGCACGCTTCCACCGATCCCCACGACCCGCCTGCGCACGTCAACGACCGTGCCCGCGACGCCATCGACCTGCTTCTGCTCAAAGACCTGACCGAGTCCACCGGATCACCAACGTTAGGCGACATCCGGACAGCCGCGCTCGACATTTTCACTGCTCGCGCGGCCGAAGCGACCATTCTGAACCGGGTGCCCCGTACCTGGCCACCCACCCTCACCGCCTACCCCCACTGGGCGGACGACTACGCCAAAGCCAGCGACGACGCCCAGGTTAGACTGCCTCTCGCCAAGGTTGTCGCGACCCTCAACGATTGGATAACTGCCATCGACGGAGCCTGAGCGGGCTAGTTGTTTTCGTAGCTCATCTGGATCAGTGGTTGCGCCTTGGCCAGATCAGCGGGACTGGTGATGCGAAGCTCCAGGTCGCCCGTACCGAAGTGGCCGACGTTGCGCACGTCGCGGCTGAAGCCCTCGACCAACTCGACCGTGTCCGGGACGACTTTGAGGTACACCAGCAGGTTCTTCGTCTGCGGATGTACTTCCACACAAGCGAAGTTCTTCAAGCGCCGGAAGGCAAAGTAAAACTTGAGCGTGTTCTTCGTCAC
Source organism: Propionibacteriaceae bacterium (assembly GCA_031254155.1). Taxonomy (GTDB): domain Bacteria; phylum Actinomycetota; class Actinomycetes; order Propionibacteriales; family Propionibacteriaceae; genus WQYJ01. The sequence continues at coordinate 9,085 of JAIRVA010000011.1, read as the reverse complement.
GTCATCGCCGAGAGCGACGATGAACGCCTCCAACTCGGCGTACAGGTCGCCCAGGGTCACGGGAGCCTGGTCCAGCAAGCTGGTGACGGTCCTCTCCTTGGCCTTGCCACCGTTCGGTTTAGGTACGGACATCTCTCCCACCCCAGCGGAAGCACGAGTCGACGCAATCAGATCAAGGGCGATCAGATCGTCGCCAAAACGTGTGTACTTGACCAGTTCAATGGCTCGGCCCATCTGGGACACCGCGTGGACATCGTACTTCGTGAAGTCGCCTGCCACACAGGTCAGGCGGGGCGTCGACCACTCGATGGCGTCAGCCACCGACTGGCCAAAGTGCTTCAGCACCAGAAGTTGGAACTCTGCTTTGTGGTCCACCAGCCAGTCGAGGTAGAACAATCCTTGGTTGATGACGTTCTCGTTGGTGGCGCGCTTGTACTCGAAGATGACAGGCGAGTTGTTCTCGTCGATGCCCAGCGAATCAATCCGCCCGCCGTGTTTCACGCCTGTGGAATGCTCGGAGACGAGAAACCGCACCCCGAACATGGTCTCCATGTTCCTCTCGATCAAGACCTGGAGAGACTTCTCCAAGGCGACCCCACCCCCAGGCAGCGACACCACCTTGTCCCCGCTGACCCGGAAGAGCTTCAAGTCACTCATCGCCGCACCCTCCTGTCGAACCAGAGGCCTCGGTTCAAAAGCCGATCGGGCGGCACCGACACCAGTTCACGCCATGATACGCCCAACACCAACCACCCACAAACATGCGACATGACTCACACCTACAGCCCATAAACCGGGTTCTCCCGGGTGGTTTTGCATGACAAAGAGATGACCACGGGATGCCAGTTGCTGCGGGGCGGCTTCGGCAAAGGCGTTCGGAGAAGCCACCGAACCCGCTGACGGCGGATTAGTAGAGTTTCGCGAACACACAGTATAGTGTTCTGGAAAGTGGAGTATTCCGCTGACAGCGGGAAGATCCCAGTACACGAACGGAGGTGTACCCGATGGCGCCAGCCACTGTGCCCACGGCGGCCGAGGTCGAGCGTCGTGTCGCTGCCCTAGTGGGGGAGCGTTTCCCCGTCGGCTGGGCAGCAACCACTGATACTCCGGGCGATCTGTCGGGGCCGGACCTGGCCATCACGATCAAGGCTCCGGACGGACGGTCCACACGGCTGGTCGTCCAGGTTAGGCAGTTCGTCGAGCGCCGCGACGTACCACGTCTGGTCGGCCAGGTCCGGGGCTGGGCTGTCAGGTGTGGGGGCGTACCGGTCGTCGCTGCCCGCTACCTGTCACCGTCGGTACGGGAGGCGCTCGCGAACGAGGGTGTGTCGTACGTGGATGCCACCGGGAACCTGCGCATCGTCGTGAATGATCCAGCCGTGTTCATCGCGGACCGGGGTGAGGACCGTGATCCATGGCGACAAGGCAGACCGCGCGGGACGCTCAAGGGCGAACCGGCTGCCCGGGTCACACGCGCGCTGCTCGACTACCGGCGGGATTGGCGCGCCCGCGACCTGATCGCGACCGCTGGCGCGTCGAGTGGGGCGACGTACCGGGTGTTGGATTTCCTCCAACGGGAAGACCTGGTCGTCAAGACTGATGATCGGTACGTGCTGACCGATTGGGAACGGCTGCTTCGTCTGTGGAGCGCCGACGCGCCGACGCCAGAGACCACTCGCGCGATGGCGTTCATCGAACCCAGAGGTGTCGACCATTTCCTTGCGACCTTGTCCGGCCGGGAGTGGGGGTTCCCGTGCGCGGTGACGGGGTCGTTCGCGGCTCGGGAGTGGGCGCCGTACGCTCCAGCCAAGGCGGCCTACGTGTATGTGTCGTCGATCCAGGAGGCCGCCGAGCAATGGGCACTGCGACCCAACGTGGCCGCCCCGAACGTTATCTTGCTGGAGCCCGCTTCTGTGAGGGATGTGCCGTTCGTCAACACAGTCGCGTCGCAGGCGGGGTATCCGGTCGCCGCCCCGGCTCAGGTGGCGGTCGACTTGTTGTCCGGTCCGGGCCGTGAACCCGCCGAGGGTGAGTTCTTGATCGACTGGATGAAGGCCAACGAAGGGAGGTGGCGTCGTGAATGACGCGGTGACGATGGCCCGGACGGGGCTGCTGGACGCGTTGGGCGCGCTGGAACCACACCTGAACGCGCTCGTACTCATCGGCGCGCAGGCGATCTACCTGCGCGCCGGCTCGATAGCAGTGGCCCTGGCCGAGTACACCACCGACGCCGACCTCGCGGTCGACCCCGACCTGCTGACAGCGGAGCCGCTGATCGAGGACGCGATGCGCCAGGCGGGCTTCACACCGGACCCCCGCGACAGTGCCGTCGGCACCTGGATCTCGCCCGGTGGCGTGTCGGTTGATCTGATGGTTCCCGACGCGGTCGCAGGTACGGGACGGCGCGGCGTCAGGGTACCACCCCATGGTTCGAAGACGATGCGCCGGGCGCGCGGCATTGAGGCTGCCCTGGTCGACAGCTCCAGGATGACAATCACGGCCTTTGACCCCGCAGTGGACTCCCGAGCCTTCGTTGTCGCGGTCGCAGGCCCGACGGCACTGTTGGTTGCCAAGCTCCACAAGCTCCATGACCGGATCGAGACGCCGTCGCGGCGGGACAACAAGGACGCCCACGACGTGTACCGCCTGCTACGGGCCATCGGCGCAGCGGCGTTTGTCGAAGGGGTCGACCGGCTGCTCTCCGTGCCGCTGAGCGCACCGGTGACGCTGGATGCGCTCAGCTATCTCGCCGGCCTGTTCGGACGGCCCGACGCGCCGGGGTCAGTCCTGGCGGGCGCGGCCGAACGGATGGTCGGCGACCCCGCCGCCGTGGCCGAGAGCGTCGCCCTGCTCGCACAAGACCTGCTCAGCGCGAAGAGTTACCGACCACAATAGCGGTGTCAACCCGGCCAAGGCCCGACCCTGATACGTGAACGAGCAGGCAGACTGCACCCCGTTGGGTCACCTCTACCAACGCCTGTACGACAGCGACCGGGCGCGTCTCCGCCCAAAACCACGAACTCGCCGAGCTTGGTGCCTGCCATCGCGACACCCTGCAAACTCTTTGACAAGGCGCATGACACCCCAGCGCAGCATCACTCGCGAAAACGACCCAGGCACACCAAACAAAGTCAAAAACACGCCAGACGACGCGCTGAGAACAAAAACTGCTTCATGCGACATCAACGCCCCAAAACGAGACAACAACCGCTTCCACTACAATAGATGCGACGAAACGACAGTTCCAGAAACTCGGTTTGGCGCGTGCATGTCACAGAGTTCAAACGCTGAACCTCTGGTCGGGGTGACAGGATTTGAATCAGTCACAGTATATACTTTGACAAGCAACGATAATGAGTCGATCTGACCGCATGCCAATATTGTGCCAATATTCGAGTTCGGCAATCTACTCCTTGGAACGCATTGCACAGTTCCGGGGTCGCACTCACACCTCCTTCACGCGCACAGTTTCGCCGGAGTGAGCCAATCTGTCCTCAGCACGTCGAACTGAACGGACCAACCCGCCCCACTATGCGAGCATGTGAGACCACACCCAGAGTCCAGCAGTCCGACGTGGTAGCCCAAACGGAACAAGCGTAGTAGAGCCGAAGAGATACCGACAATGCAACACGGGTGACCTGCTGTTACCTCGCGATATGAGCAACATGTCGAGCAATTGCTTGGCCAAGCAGGTAAAACTTGCGAACATCCCCTTTTAGTCCTACCCCGTCAGGCCCGCTGCCAGGAGCCGGCCACAGCCCGGAGTCCTCCAGCATCAGGGAGTAGTTGTCGGAGTAGCACCTAGGGTTGCCGTCGTCGTCGCTGTAGGTCACGCCGATGGTGGTTGCCTCAGCGGGCATACCGACTTCCGTGCTGCCATCGGCGAAGCTAGGAGATCCCGTAGGAGTCAGTCGCCAGAACGAGCGTATAGAGCATCGCGGTGGGAGTGTGCGAGGCGTATCGAAGAGGCGTTTGACAGCTATCGCTACTTGATCCATTGGGTCTGGCCATCTGTCACTGGTTAGTCGGAGGTGCTTGGCCGACGATTTACCTGCGTTGACAATACGAATGTCGAAGCATCCAACACCGGCCAGACTTGGCACCAGTTCAACAAAAACATAGGGGCGCGTCTGCCGAACGCTATCTACTTGTGCTTGTTCATTGGCCTTCTGCGCCGCTTTTGCGCTTTCTGCGGCTGCCAGGCTCGCCCGTTGAGACTCATTCAGTGCCTGTTTCGCAGTCCTCCAGGCAACGAACGCTGCCACCACCAACAAGACAGTGAGAGCGGCTGTGACTAGTTCGCTGATTGCGGACATCCAGTCAGTCGGGGTCATGCTGTATGCTCCGTTCATTTCGGGGACAGTCAGAATACATACCCACGAGGGCGCAACTGGTGGCCGCATGGTGGGAATACACCGTTGAGCTACCAGACACCCGGTACTTCTTCTGGCTCATACCGCGACAGTATCAGAATTTGTGTGCCTGGCTCGGGCGGTCCGCCCTGAGTGCTTCTCAGCGCGGCAACAAGATTCAGTGGCTAGGTCGAGATCGTGCGTTTGTCAGAGCTCTCATCTCCACTCTGGTCGGGATTTCCCATCGTCGAGTTACGCAGACCAGACGTGTTCGGCGACGGCATGGCAAGATCGGGATCATAGAGTGGGGGCAATTGCGGGCGCCTTGGGCGTACTTCCCCGGGTTCGCGTGGGAGTCGTGGGTAGGACTTGGCCAGCATTCCCTTGTCGCACTTCGGGCAACAAAAGTTGACAAGTAGGATTTCCCGGCACACCAGGCACCTGTTGTCCATGTTCGACATGATCCTTCCTTTCAGCTCCATCGGCGCGTGACGCCGAACTTCCTCTTGTTACTTGCCCGTTAAGTTTACAGGGTTCGGGCCACGTAAACTCAGCGTTTTCGTAATGATGGGTTTCGCACACTCCGGGTCACAACCGAGTTGTCGACGGCACCCACCACAGGCGATACGAAACCGCTTGCCCCTTTCGCGGCTCGTCAACTAGGCGCATAACCTGAGCTTTGCGGGTTTCATGCAAGCGGCTACGTACCAAATGCTGTCGATTTGAACAGTTGGAGGAGCCACCGTCACAGTTGCCTGGGAGCCGCGCAGGGGCGCGGCCGGGGAAGCACTGGGAGCGGCGTGGTGCGGCGGTGCGGCGCCACATTCACCTTGAGCACGACTGCCCGCCGCACCGGTCGCTCCTCACGAGTGACAAGGAGAAACATAATGACAACACTAGCTTCTGACACGACCCCGCAAGTGTGGCTCGGCTGCCTGGAGTGCTCCAGCAACGGTTTGCTTGTGGGCGGATGGTATGCCGCTGAGTCAGCTGACCTGGTGACTTCGTCGGCGTTGCACGGCCAGCCGATCACTGCGGGAACGCATGAGGAGATGTGGGTCGGTGACCACGAGGGTTTGCCTACACGGGGCGAGAGTTCACCAGCAGAGGTGGCAAGGCTTGCCCGCCGGATCGCCGAATTGGGAGAGGCCCAGCGGGCCGCGTTTGTCGCGTGGATCGCCACCGGCGGTTTCGTCGTGGACCGCGACGGCCTGCCCTGTGTGGCCGAGTTCGAAGAACGGTTCTGCGGTACTTGGGGGTCGTTCGGAGAGTACGCCGAACAGTTGGCCGACGACATAGGGCTGCTCGACGACGTCCCCGACCATGTCAGTAGATATTTCGACTGGGATGCGTGGACTCGCGACCTGGAGTTCGACTACACGGTTGAGACCGCGCCCGATGGCGGGGTTTTCGTGTTCCGGGTGATGTGAAGGGGAGACAACGTGTATGCCGAAACTGCTGCCCGCGATCACGTTGTGGCGTTCCGCTGGTGGGTCGACCGACCAGGGGCGGAAGTGTCGTTGGCCGAGGCGGAATTACGGGACCTCGCAATCTTGCGGGACGCGATTGAGGATGCGATCACCCGTCACGCGCGTGAGGTTGCGACGTTTGAAGGGGTATCGTGGACCGCCGTCGCGGCGGCGTTGAGCATCACCCCGGAGTCGGCACGGCGGCGTTACGACGCCTGATCCGGGACGGCCGAGGTGGCCGCGGTACCGGTGAGCAGGACCATGCTGTCCACGCCGAGCTGCGTGGCCAAGGCGTCGATCGAGTCAAGCGTCAAGTTTCGTTCGCCACGCTCGATCCCGGCAAGATACCTCGGCGTCACACCCAGTTGCTCGGCTAGCCTCTCCTGCGTGAAACCCCTTGCCAAACGCCAAGAGCGGAGGTTTCGGCCCAGGCTGCGCTTGAGAGGATCAGTCACCTTCCCAGCCTGCTAGGTAGAAGCTAGGCGTACCAGGTACTCATCATTTCCACTAGAACTAATAACTTCCTGTAGTATCGGCTTGTTCATTACCAAAATCAATGAAAAGGGGGAGCGTCGCTGACGGGCGGCGCAAACACACCATGACCACCACCACTCTCACGACGAACGCCGCCACCGGCATCACAAAGCTGTTCGCCAACAAGAAGATGCTCACCATCGTCATCGCCGCCGTCGTGCTGGCCCTGCTCGCCGCGGCTGCCCTGACTGTCTGGCTGGTCACCCGCCCGCCCTCGCTCCAGAAGGCCGACGCGGACCTGTACGACCAGATCGTCGCCGCCGACGACGTGCTCGCCCAGGATGTCGCGGACGCCCCGCGCCAAACCGGCTTCGTCACCACGGTTCCCGCGGACCTGCCCGCCGACGCCCACCCGTGGCAGTCCGTCGTCCTCGCAACGGACGACCCGGCGGTCACCGCGTTCACCGCGCTTGTGGCGCAAGACGCCACACTCCACGCCTGGACCACGCTGTACACCGACGCGGCCAAGACGAAGGTCGTTGACAAGAACCCCAGTGTCAGCTTCCCCGACTACCTCACGGCCACAGACATCCCCGCCACGGCGATGATCACGGCGCAAGAGGCGCAGTACTTCCTGCAGACGCTCACCGGCCAGCACGACCGCTTCCAGGCCGGTGTCGCCGCCCTCGCGACGGCTCTCGCCACGGCGCAGAAGGCGGCCACGCAGGCCGACCACGACGCGGCCGCCACGGCCCTGGAAACAGCGGTCGGCAACGCCACGGGCCTGCTCCAGACGAGCGAGGGCCAGGTGGCCGACGACGCGACCCGCCAGGCGCTCAGCGCCGTCATCGACGCCGCCCAGGCCGTCCTCCAGGTGAACGGCCTCTGGTCGCTCACCGACCTGCGGACGGCCGCCGAGGCCCAGGCCAGCACCGACGCCCTGACGGCCGCCCTCCCCGCCTTCGACGCGCCCACAGCAGCCGTCCAGGCGTCGCAACAGGCGAAAGCGGACGCCGACGCGGCTGCCGCGGCAGCCGCCGCCGAGGCGGAACGCCAGCGCCAGCAGGCCGCGAACACCAGCCCGGCGAAGTCATCCGGCTCCAGTTCGAAGTCATCGGGATCGGGCTCCAGCTCTAGTTCCAGTTCGCACAGCTCGTCGGGATCCTCCGGCGGCTCAGGTGGGTCTAGCAACCCCGGTAATGGCGTCTCAGGAGGTGTAGGCAGTGGTAACGCTAATAGCGGCAAATGCCTAAGTGGTGCACAACCTCAGTGCAAAGCGGTTCCCGGCTCCGACACGCCATACTGCTGGTGCCCCTAACCACATAATAAGAGTATGCTAAAAACACACCGGTCCAGAGAATAGTTCCCAAAACAGTCCAGTCCGGTATTGAGCACCAGGGGTGACAACAGTCTCACAGACTTGCCAGGCCAATCGCCTGAGTCGTCCCCCATACACTCCCTCGCGGCGGGGTCTATAGTTCAGGGCCGGGGTCGTCTTCCCGTTCCGGCGGGGCCGGGAGGTAGCACCGTAGCAGGATCGATGGTGACGGACGCCGGGCTGGCGCAGGCTCATGCGGGTAGCCCGTTGCCCCCGTGATGCGGCCGGGCCACGGGTAGAGCAATTCTAGCTGCGGGTCGTCACGACAAGAGGGACAGCTCCCATTGCGCAACGTTTTGCCGCATGCCGGGCAGGTACGCTGGTTATACACAATCAATCCTCCATATACATATCTCGTTGTCTTGGTTTCGTAGGGAGTGCATCCGGGCTCAACGTTCCCAGTCAACGCTGCCGACCAGCGCCGCCTGCTCCTGCTGGTCCGAGTCGATCATCTGTCGAAATTCGACTTGTCTCTCGGCGTGCACGGCCTGACGGGTTTTGGCCAGCCAGTCGGCGAAGGCCGGTTTGAGCGCCATGGCACGATGGGCCCGCTCGTACTGGTCACACGCAAACCGGAGGAACTGTCGCAAGAACGAGTCTTTTGGCCTGCTCGGGTCCTTGTTTTGCTGGGTGTTGACGTGCGCGATGAAGCGTTGAGGAACGTCGGCCATTAACGTCGCCAGTTCGGTGTCGGACGGGGATCGTGTGGCTTGTTGCTGTTCTAGCAGGGTCTCGCCTTCCCGGCGGAGAGCGTCAAGCCGGGCCAGGCGTTCGGCGGCTTCGTGACGGTCGTGGGCGGCGGCCGCCCGGTCTGCGTCCGCGGCGGTGGTGGCTTGCTGGACGTGGGCGCGAACGTCCCGCATGCCCTGGAGCGCCCATTGGCGCGCCTCGTCCTTGATCACGTCGGCCTCCCGTGTCGCCTGGATGATCACGTCGGCGGCTTTGGCCCGTTCGGCGTCAACCGACCGGGTTGTCGCGTCGAGTTCGGCGGCCCGCTCGGCCAATACGGCCTCTCGAGCCTTGTCCTGATCCTTTTGCCGTTTGTACTCGGCCAGGCCGACATGTTTCTTCCCGCCGTCGACCCGGTCCATGGTGGCATCGTACCCGGCGGCCTGGAGGCGACGGCGCATTGAATCGTGCAGCGCGGAGTACCGGGCTTTCGACGCGGCCATCGAGTCCGCCCCGACGAAGCTCTTCGTCCGCAACCGGCCCTGAGGGTCGAGCGGCACTGCAAACAACTGGACGTGCGGGTTGGTCTCGTCGAAATGGAAGGAGTAGCCCGCGACGTTTTCTGAGGCTTCATGAGGTTGTGTGGGTGGTTTGGCGTCCTGGGAGGGTGAGGTTGAGTCCTGCGCATTTGAGGATGATGAGGCTGGTGAGGTTGTCGAGGTTGCGGAAGCCGTAGCCCATGC
>JAIRVA010000341.1 GCA_031254155.1 Propionibacteriaceae bacterium | reverse complement strand
GTACCGCTCGCTGTTCACCCATCCGGAGATGCCCATCGCGATCATCCGGGCGCTGGCCCGCGCGGAGTGCGGGCTGACCCGCGATGCCCTCATCGCCGCGAGCGGCCAGTCCAACGGCGGCGGGCTGACAAAGGCCGTGTCTGACCTGGTCAGGTCTGGTTTTGTTCGGACGTACCGCAGCTTCGGCAAGCAGCGACGGAACACGCTCTACCAGGTGGTCGACCCGTTCACGCTGTTCGCCACGCGCTTCCTGGGCGACGACTCGGTCCGCGACCCACGGTACTGGTCGAACTCCGCCGGGTCGCCCCGTCACGCCGCGTGGGCAGGCCACGCCTTCGAGACGGTCGCCTTGCTGCACACCGAGCAGATCCGGCGGGCGCTCGGCATCGCGGGCGTCCTCACCGACATCGGCGCCTGGAGCGGCCAGGCGGGCGATGGGCGGGCGCAGATCGACCTCGTCCTCGACCGGGCAGACAACATCATCGATCTGTGTGAGATGAAGTACGCGGTTGGAGAGTACGCCGTGAGCGTCGACGCCGAGCGGCAACTCCTCCGCCAGCGGTCAGTTTTCGCGGCGGCCACTGGAACACGGAAGGCCGTCCGGCAAGTTCTCGTCACAACGTACGGGCTCCTCCCTGGCCCTCGGGCCGGGGCCTTCCAAGCCGTCGTCACCATGGACGACCTGTTCGCGCCGGGGTGACCGTACCCTCGAGAGATAACTCGCTCTAACTATGTCTAAAATCACCGTTAGAGCGAGTTATCGTGGAACACCGGCCCACGTTACCGGCGACGGTAAAGCTCCCGCCGATTACCCGCCGCCACGACGAGAACGAGCAAGCGGCCATTGACGACCTCGTACACAATCCGGAGATCACCCGTCCGAACGCGCCACTCGCCCTCGCCCCCGATCAATTTCTTGGCACCGGGCGGGCATGGGGCGTCGGCGAGCAACTCGATGGCCGCTTGGACCCGCGCCCGGGCGGGGGCGTCCAGCTGGCGTAGTTGGCGCAGGGCGGCTGGGGCGACCTCGACCCGGTCCGTCACGTCAGGCCCAGGTCGCGCTTGACCTCATCCCACGGTACGGGGGCCGCGCCCGCCGCCATCTCGATCCGCGCGGCCTGGGCCGCCTGGAGGTCAGCCAGGTCCTCGGCCGCCTCAATCAGCCGGTCGAGTTGCTCGGCGTCGATGATCGCGGCGACAGGCCGCTGGTGCCGCGTGAGATAGGTCGGGCGCCCGCTCAGGCGGGTTTCCTCAATTACGTCGGCAAACCGCGACCGTGCCGCGCTGACCGTCATCGTACTCACAGAGGTAGATTAGTGCAATTAGTACAATTCGTACATTTCAAAATCGCCTCAGTTCCACCCCTCCGTACGTCGACACTTCCTCCGCTGTCATAACGCACGTTCACAAGTTCGAGTGGCGGGAAATGTACAGTTCCCGGCGCTCAAACTGTGCATTTCCCGCCACTCGAGCATCCGCACGCGCATTATGACATTTCGGACGGAGCCGACGGGGCCGACGGGCGCGGCCGGGTCGGCCGGGGCGGCCGGGTCGGCCGCGGGAGATGTCCGCGTTAGCATGAATACGCGTCGAAAACCGGCGGATTTCTGCGCGTATTCATGCTAACGCGGGGTTGAGAGGGCAGTACCACGCAGGGCCGGGGTCAGAGGTGGGTACGGACGGTGTCGCCGTCGCGCCAGGCGGCGAGGAGAGTACGGGCGTCCCAGGCCAGGACGCAGTCGCCGGTCGCACCGACGGCAATGAGCGCCCCCATGGTACCCCGGCCCGTCACCTCGCGCTCGATCACCGTACGGGCGGCGGCCACCACATCTTGTCCGCCCAATTCCATCCGCGCCGACACCTGGTGGGCGACGACGCCCTCGATGAACGACTCACCCCGCCCCGTACAGCTCACCGCCACGACGCCGTCCCGGGCGTACGTCCCGGCACCGATGATGGGCGTGTCCCCGATACGCCCGACCGGCTTGTTATCGTACCCACCCGTCGACGTCGCCGCCGCCAGGTGGCCCAAGACATCGAGCGCGACGCAACCGACCGTACCGTGCTTGTTCGCCGCGAAGCCGACCTCCGGCTCGGCCCCGGGCAACCCGGCCCGCAACGCGGCCAACCGCTCGAGCCGCTCGGGAGTTGCAAACCAGGCATTGTCACACGTCTCCAGTCCGTACGCGGCGACGAAATCCCCCGTCGGATCAGCAATCAAGACCTCGTCCGACTCCCGCACCGCCCGCGCCAACAACACCGGATGCCGCGCGTGCCGCGACAGGGCCACCGCACCCGCGCGCCCGTCGCCGGTCATGACCGCCGCGTCATGCTCGACCGTACCCGCCGCCGTCAACGCCGCACCCCGGCCCGAGTTGAACAGCGGATCGTCCTCCAGGACCTGGATCGCCGCGCAGCAGCCGTCCAGCGCTGCCCCGCCCGCGGCCAGGACCGCCTCCCCGGCAAGGTACGCCGCGCGCAACCCGGCCCGGTACGCCGCCGCCTTCGCGTCGTCCATCTGCCAGTGGGCGCCCCCCGCGCCACCATGAATCACCATTGCATACGGCCGCCCCGGCGCCACGTGGATTATCTCTGTCACAACGTCATACCTTAGCGGACCCGTCAAGACCAACCAGGAAGGACGGGCCCCCGGCACTCATCGCGGCAGTCCGGCCTCGTCGTACATATCCTCATCAACCATCGCCGCGTCCTGATCAGAAACGATAAGGACACGTTCGTTAATAAATGGTGTAAGTGACGGTTTCGGGGCGGGATGGCTGATAAGGCGGAGCGCCCGGAGGCGTAGTGGAACTACGCCGGAGCGGCCGACAACGCCATCAGGCGCCCGGTCCCGGAAGCGACACGCGGCAGTTATTCACGAACGTGTCCTCAGGGCTGCTATCTCACGCAGAAGCCGCTCGACCTTGTCGCGCGAGCCGACAGGTACGGCGGCGGTAAACGCCGTCGGCGATTCCTCGGGATCCCGGATGCCGAAACGTGACATAGCAGTATTCTACTGATCCCGACCTCCTGACGGTCCGGACGAGCGAATATGCTAACGTGATCGCCATGGAAGCTCCGCCCATCCAACAGGTTGATGGGTCAGCCCATATCCAGCAGACGCCGTCGACGCAAAAGCAGCCGGTCTCTAGCGCACACAAGGACAACCCGGAAAACAACCTCCTTGTCGCATTGCATCAAGCGATGACCGAAGCCGGCGGAGTCGGGTTGGAGCGACCGGCTCGTCATGATCGCCCGCGTGAAGCGGGCCATCTCCGCTGACCACCCCCGAGACGGTCGTACTCCCCTAACCCCTGCAATACCCCGTCCAAGCGAGGGCACGGATGGGCCGGAGGACGGGGTTTTGAGGGGGTTAGGACAAAGGGCTGTCACCGGTGACGTGAGTCGGCGTAGACCGCGCCACCGGTGTCGTTCGGATGGTCGGCGCGGTAGGTGCCAGCCTGCTCGACCAGGATCGCGTACAGCTCGTCCACCCGCGCGATCTCGTCTTGCTCCTCCGGACTGGGAGTCCCCGCGAGGTCGGGAAACTTGAGGTTATCCGGTACGTCGAAGGTGATGGCGGGGTCGGGCGCGATGTCGTCCGGCAGGTCGACCGCCACCGGGTTGCCCGCCCGCCAGGCGTCGATGTCGGCCTGTTTGTCAGCCGTCCAATTCGGGCAGGTGGCGAGTAATTGCCGGAGTTGGCCGGCGGTGATCGTACCGGGCAGGACAACCATGGGATAGTCACCCTCCGTCGCCGGCGCCACCGAGTCCGCGACCAGGGGGAACCCGTTCTCGCGCGCGCAGGCCGCCCACTCGTTGTTCGCCGCCACCTGCCGGGCCAGGGCCGCCGGGTCAACCGGCGGGTCCGCCGACTCGGCCGCGACCTCGCTGTAGCCGGTCTGCGCGAGACAGTTCGCGTACGCCGCCGAGACATCGACCCCGTCGATGACCAACTGCGACGACGGGTCATCCGTGTTGAGGCGTGCGAGTTCGTCGTACGCCGCCTGCCGGTCGGCGGCGTTCGGGGTGTCGTTCGTCCACAACATGGTTGGTATGTTGTCGGTCTTGTTGAAGCGGAAGGCCCAGTGATAGTCGGTGAAGCCCACGTACAGGCGCCCGCTGGAGTTCGCCTTAAGTTGGACGGGTACGTCCGCGCTGCTCATGCAACCGAAAAACGCCTGGGCCACCGCGTCGGCCCCAGTGACCGCCGGTGTCGCGGTGGTCTCCAGGGTCGGCAGATCGGGTGCGGTCGTACACGCTCCCAGGCCCGTGACAAGCAGCAGCACCAGCCCCGCGGCACCGATCCGGCTCGTCAGCGGGGACACCTCCGGCCCCTACCGCATCACACTGGGGTCGGTGGAGAGCAGCGGTCGGCCCTCCCGGTCGACGAGCAGCGTCATCCCGGACGTACTGCCCCAGTAGGCGAAAAGGTACTGGACGCCCGTCGCCCGGTCGACAATAACCGACACCCCTTTCGTACCCAAACCTTCGGTTTCGCGCTTCCCCCAGTCAAACCGTCCCTCGTCCACCATGACCTCCCTGAACCACGCCCAGTCGCGTTGATTGCGACTTTACCACGCTCCCCGCTATGTGTTATCGAGACAAACCAGCGGTACGGCGAGCGGCATCAGCGCTGGTCCGCGAGGCGCAACTCCCGGATCTCGTCGGCAGTCAAAGCCAGGCCTCGTGGCAACAACAGGTGACCATTGTCCTCCCGCAGCCGCGACCCGGCTGGATCAATGGGGACACGCCCATCCGGCGCGGTGACCTCGACCGGTTCCGTATGTGCATCTCGTTGCTCGTCCACGTCCCAATCATGTCAGTACCCGCACCGCCATCCCAAGTGGACAGTTGTCCACAGCCATACTAAACTTGAGTCTAGTACACTCAAGTTTTGTCAAGGAGACATATGGATACCGAAAAGCTCACTGCCATGAGCCGGGACGCGTACAGTGCCGCCACCCGGCTGGCGCTGACGAACGGCAATCCCGCCGTGGAACCGGCCCACCTGCTCGCGGGGCTGTTGCTGATTCCGGACAACACGGTCGGACCGCTGCTTGCCACCCAGGGGGCGGACCCGGCCGAGATCGCGGCCGCCGCGAAGATCCTCATCGCCAAGCTGCCCTCCGCGTCCGGGTCTTCGGTCGCCCAGCCGACGTTGTCGGGCGCCGTCGCCCGCGTACTCGCGGAGGCCGAAACCCAGGCCCAGAAGATGGGCGACCAGTTCGTCGCCACCGAGCACCTGCTCATCGCGCTGGCGACGGTCGAATCCGACGTCCGCCGCCTGTTCGCGGACCGCAAAATCACCGCTGACAAGCTCATCGAGGCGTTCAACGCGGGCCGGGGCGGCAAGCGCGTCACGTCGGCGGAATCCGAGGGCGGGGAGTCGGCGCTCGACAAGTACTCTGTCGACCTGACCGAGCGCGCCCGCGATGGCAAGCTCGACCCGGTCATCGGGCGCGACGCCGAGATCCGCCGCGTCATCCAGGTCCTCGCCCGGCGGACGAAGAACAACCCCGTCCTCATCGGCGAGCCCGGCGTCGGCAAGACCGCCGTGGTCGACGGTCTGGCCCAGCGCATCGTCGCCGGCGACGTCCCCGACTCGCTCAAGGGCCGCCGGCTCGTCTCGCTCGACCTCGCGTCGATGGTCGCCGGGGCCAAGTTCCGCGGCGAGTTCGAGGAACGGTTCAAGGCCGTGCTGACCGAGATCCGCGACGCCGAGGGCCAGATCATCACGTTCATCGACGAGCTGCACACTCTGGTCGGCGCGGGCGCCTCCGGCGATTCCGCGATGGACGCCGGCAACATGATCAAGCCCATGCTGGCCCGCGGCGAGCTGCGGATGATCGGCGCGACGACGCTCGACGAGTACCGCGAACGCATCGAGAAGGACCCCGCGCTCGAGCGCCGGTTCCAGCAGGTGTACGTGGGGGAGCCCTCGGTTGCAGACACCATTGCCATCTTGCGCGGGTTGCGGGAGCGGTACGAGGCGCACCACAAGGTCCGGATCACCGACCAGGCGCTGGTCGCCGCGGCGACGCTGTCCAACCGGTACATCACCTCCCGCCAGCTGCCCGACAAGGCCATCGACCTGATCGACGAGGCGGCCTCGCGGCTGCGAATGGAGATCGACTCCTCTCCCGAGGAGATCGATGAGCTCCGCCGCCACGTCGACCGGATGACCATGGAGCAGTTCGCCCTGGAGAAGGAGGCCGACCAGGGTTCCCGCGACCGGTTGTACCGCCTGCAGGCCGAGTTGGCCGACGAGCAGGAGAAACTGCGTACCCTCGAAGCCAAGTGGGACGCCGAAAAGGCCGGCCTCAACGAGGTCGGCGACCTGAAGGAGATCATGGACCGGGTCCGGGTCGAGGCCGACCGCGCGCAGCGGGCGGGCGACCTGACGCGGGCCTCGGAGCTCCTCTACAGCGAACTGCCCAAGCTGGAGGCCCGCCTCGCGCAGGCCGCCGAGGCCCGCAGCGCCAACACCATGGTGTCCGAAGAGGTCGACGCCCACGACATCGCCGAGGTCGTCTCGGCCTGGACCGGCATCCCGGTCGGCAAGATGCTCCAGGGCGAGTCCGAGAAGCTGCTCGAGATGGAAGACCGCCTGGGACAGCGCCTGATCGGCCAGGAGCAGGCGGTCATCACGGTCGCCGACGCCGTCCGGCGGGCGCGCGCGGGCATCTCCGACCCCCACCGGCCGACCGGGTCGTTCCTCTTCCTCGGCCCGACCGGCGTCGGCAAGACCGAGCTGGCCAAGGCGTTGGCCGAGTTCCTCTTCGACGACGAGACGGCGATGATCCGGATCGACATGAGCGAGTACTCCGAGAAGCACACCGTGTCGCGCCTTGTCGGAGCGCCCCCGGGGTACGTCGGGTACGAAGAGGGTGGCCAGCTGACCGAGGCCGTCCGGCGGCGCCCGTACTCCGTCGTACTGCTGGACGAGATCGAAAAAGCCAACCCCGAGGTCTTCAACATCCTGCTGCAGGTCCTGGACGACGGGCGGCTGACCGACGGCCAAGGCCGGACGGTCGACTTCCGCAACACCATCCTCATCATGACCTCCAACATCGGTTCGCAGTTTTTGACCGATTTGAGTTTGGACGAGGCGGCCAAGCAGGACGCGGTGATGGATGCGGTACGGCTGGTGTTCAAACCCGAGTTCCTCAACCGGCTGGACGACATCGTCCTGTTCGACTCGCTGACCCGGGAGGACCTGGGCCAGATCGTGGTCATCTCCCTGAAGCGGCTCAACCAGCGGCTGGCCGAGCGCCGGATCACCGTCGAGGTGACCGACGCCGCCCGCGATTGGCTGGGTGACAACGGGTTTGACCCGGTGTACGGTGCCCGCCCGCTGCGGCGCCTCATCCAGACGACTGTGGAAGACCCGTTGGCGCGGCTCGTCCTGGCCGGCGACATCACCGAAGGCGACACCGTCCTGTTCGATGTCAGCCCCGACGGCGACGGCCTGGAGGTCGTGGAGGGCTAGACACGTACCCGAATACGCGTTTGTGTAGAAACGGTCGTCAAATCGCCCCTTCTCGGCGCGTTTTCATGCTTTCGCGGGGATCTGGGGGTACGGGCGGGGGCACGGTGGCACGGGCCCACGGTCCCACGGTGGCGCTGCCGCTGGGTGGGTCCACCGGGTCTGGCTGCGACACGCCTTCGCACCGGCGGCCCGTTTCACCCGGTCGTGGGTCAGGGTGCCAACCCGTGTCGCTGAAACTTCTGATTTCGCCGACAGGGCTTCGCACCTTTGCCAGGACCCCGCCGGAGGGGGTACGGGTGCGAAACGGTGTCACATGTCCGGGGAGCGGTACCACCCCCGCCGGAGGGCAGCAATGATGGGGCGTGATTTCCGCCGATCTCGCACGGAAATCACGCCCCATCGTGAGAGTGTTACCGCGCCACCTTGCGGGCCCGGAGTGCCGCGGCCCCGAGGAGGAGCAGCAGGACGGAGAGTACGACGGGCGCACCCGTCCCGGTCACCGTACCACCCGTCGGCGCCTTCGCGTCCGCACTACCCGAGTCGCCCACCGGCGTACCCGCGCCACCCGTGCCCGTACCCGTACCCGTACCCGGGACACAGCCCGCGTCATCGGCCGCCGCCCACTGGGCGTACAGGGTGACGTTCCGCAGATCCAGCAGCGCCGAACCGGGGTTGTACGCCGTACCCGACCCGTCGGCCCGCGTGTTCCAGCTTGTCAGCGTGAAACAGGCCCGCGTGATCCCGGCACCCGCCCCGGCCAGCGTCACCGGTCCTGCCGACGCCGTGACCGCCGGAATGCTGCCCGTACCACCGTTCGCGTTGTAGGTCACCGTGTACGTCGGCAGCGCGCTGCAACCCGGCGCGGCCGGGGTCGCCGTCCAGAGCGCGTAGAGCGTCAGATCGGCGGTCACGGTCACCTTGGCGCCGGACGCGTACGTCGTTCCCGTACCGTCCGCCTGCGTGTTCCAGCCGGCGAACGCCGCGCAGGTCTTGGTGAAGGTGGGCGTCGGTACGGTGAACGCCGTACCAATGGTCACCGTCTGGGCCGCCATGCTGCCCGTACCACCATTGGCATTAAACGACACCTGGGCGTCGGACGACGAGACCGCGACCCACTTCGCGTAGACGGTGATGTCCGCTGTCACCGGGGTGTTAGCCTTGAACTCCGTACCACCACCGTTCTTCTCGGTAAACCAACCCGCGAACGTGTAACCGGTCCAGGAGTAGTTCGGCAGCCCGACCGTGTACCCCGCGGGCACCGTCGTGACCGTCGGCGTGGACGACGCCCCCTCCGGGTCGAACGTCACCGTGTACATCGTCGCGGTCTGGCCGAAGACCAGGTCCACGTTCGGCACGACCTCGCCCGACTCGCCACTCACCAGCGTCACGCCCGTCGCCGGGATGAGCTGGTCGGGGGTGTTGCCATCCGCGTCGTACTGGCTGAGCTTCGCATCGCCGACGTACCCGCCGTACCAGACCGTCTCGTAACCATCCGCCATGCCGACCACCACGTAGTCATTGCCCGGGACCAAGCCGGAGACGGTGTACGAACCGTCGCCCGACGGGTCGATCCACGCCCACTGGCAGTACGACTCCGCGGCGCTCTCCGGTGTTGTCGGCGTCACCGTCGCCGACAACGAGGCGAGCGGTGCCGACAACATGCCATAACCAGCGTCCGTGCGGTAATAGCCCTTGCCGTCGGCACCGACGAACGCCGGGCACACATCCACTTCGACCCCGCCCGTCGCGGCGACCACGGCTGGATCAACGTGACCCGTGATCGTCATCGCCTTGACCAGCGTGATGTCAATCTTCTTCACCGTCTGGCCCGCGGTCCCCGTCACCGGCGTGACGTCGGCGGCCGCCTTCGCCCCGACGTATCCGACGTGCCCGCCATAGTACGTTGTCACGTACCCGTCCGCCCACGCGTCAACGGAGTAGTTTAGCCCCGGGATCAGGCCCGTGATCGTGTACGAGCCGTCCGCCGCCACCGCACTCGTACCCACGCAATCCAGGAGGTTTCCGTTGGTGTCAAAGGCACAGGCCTCCACGCCGACGTACCCGCCCTCGGCCGACTCATAGGCGAGCGTGCCGGAGATGGACCAGGGTTCGACCAGCGTGATGTCCTGGCCGCTGACCGTTGTCCCGGACGCCCCGGCCGTCACCGGGGTCACCCCAGTCGCCGGCAGAGCCAGCACAGTACCGGCCGCACCGCCGCGCCAGGTTTCCGGGTACCCAGCCAGGTAAGCCATCACCACATACTCGTTCCCCGGAATAACCCGGCACGAGTACGTACCATCCGCGGCGATGGTCGCACTGGTATTGTCAGAACTCCAGCCATTGGCAAACCCCGTCGTTGGGTAACACATCACCCCACCACTCGTCGCCGGGGTACCATCCGGGAGCAGGACCCGCCCGGTGATGTACGACGGTGCGACCATCGTGATGTTAACGTTTGTCGCTGACTCTCCGGATGCCACCGTGACCGGGGTCAGACCGGCCGGGACCGGGTTGTTCGACGGAGAGTAGAGCCCGTACCACGTGCCGTACCCCGTTGTCAGCAAGCCGTCTGGGGTTGTGCCCGACGCGGTCGCGTACACCACGTACTCAACCCCCGGCATCGCGTTCGTGATCGCGTAGCTACCATCAGCGGAGGTGACCCAAGTCGACACGGCGTACCTAGAGTCAGCCGGGTCGACCGGAATAGCATAAACATTGCCGTAGCCGCTCATCGAGTACCCCTCGGGCAGGGTCACCTTCCCCGAAATCGTGCCACTCTTAACCAGCGCGATGTCCTGATCGGCGAGCGTCTGGCCCTCCGCCGGAGCGGTGACTATCGTGTAGTCGTCACCCGAGAAGTACGACTGGCAGGACGGGCTCACCGCGCCGCCCACCCAGCCACAGAGGGTCTGCAAGCCGCTCCCGTTCCACATTTGAGCGCTTATCATCAACGTCCGGCCGGGTGTCACAACCAGCGAATAGTCCGCCTCACCAGCGCCATCGGCCAAGAGATACAGACTGTCACAGTTGTTCAATGAGACCCCGCCAGAGCCGTTCTCTGTGGCCGTGCAAGCATACACATTGACAGTTGCGTTTCTCCATCCCCCGGAAATGGTGCCAGTGATGTACGCGCCCGGCATCATCTCGATGTCGACGCCTGTCACCGCGCTCCCATCCGCGTTGGTGTGGACCTTCGCCACCGTGACGCTCGGATCGCTGAAGTTCGGGCTCGAACCCGCCCATTGGCCGTACCAGGTCTGGAAGTAGCCATTCGAACTTGAGTACACGTAATAGTCCGTATCCGGGAGAAGCCCGGTGAAGGAGTACTCCCCCGTCGCAGAGTTCATGCTGGACCAAGCCGAGTACGACGAAGCACAGTCGCCAACGCTGCCGTCGCTGTTGACCTCGCACGCCTCCAATCTCCAACTAGCCAGCGGACGCGTCGAGTCGGGGACCGTCACCGTCCCACTAATCGTCGCCCCGGTCATCAACTGAATGTCCTGCCCCGAGAGGGTCTCCCCACTGCTCCCCGCCGTCACCTGAGTGACGTCATCGGCCGGCAAACTCACATCGTTGCCGACGTACCCGCCCAGCCAGGCGTCGGTGTAGCCCGGCAGGTTGGTCCGCACCACGTACGCCTGGCCCGGCACGACGCGGCAGGAGTACGTACCATTGTCACGCACCGGAGCATAGATGGGCGCGTTCAAATCGTCTACCGGCAGGCAATACACATAGGAATACGACGACTGGCCGGGGTCGTGCGCAGGCACCGGGTCACCATTAAGCAACGTCACCCGCCCGGTGATGTACGCGGGAGCGACCATCGCGACCTGGACGTCGTCCTTCACCTCACCCGGGGTCAGGGTAACCGGAATCACATCCGACACAGTCGAAGCCATACTCGTCGGATTGTCCGTCATAACGTGCCCGCCGTACACAGTGGTCAGCAGGTCACTTGCCGCCGGATCCGCCGCGGCGTAGACCATGTATGTCACACCCGGAAAAGCGTTCGCGATGGTAAAGGTGCCATCTTGCCCGACCGTCGCGCCGACATTGGCCGTGGGCATGCCCGCAGAGTCCATCAGCGTCGCATAAACAGTAATACCATCCATCGTGTACCCCTCAGGTACGGTGACCGTACCCGAGATCGTTGCCGCTTGCGCCACGCTGATGTCCTGGTTCTCCACCACCGCGCCTGCGGCCGGAGTGACCACATCGACCCCCGACACGAATGGATCCATAGAGGGGTTGCATGCCGAGGTGAGTAACCCGCCCAGCCAGCTACACAGGTAGCTCGTGTCCACGCCCTGGTTCCACGCCCTGACCGTCACGGCACTGCCCGCAGGGACATCCGCGGAGTAGGTCAGAGTTCCCGTCCCATCATCCGCCGACACCACCGTCACCGCCCGGCAATCATGAACATAACTCGTCTCCGCGGCGCAGACTTCAACGGCCGGTTGGTGCCCCGGCACATAGGTCACCGTCCCCGAAATCGTACCCGTACCGTCCGCCTGAGCCAGGGGTGCCCCGACCCCGATCACCCCCGCGAGGGCGAGCGCTACAGAGCTAACGAGAGAGAGAGAGAGAGAGAGAGATGCGCCGATGCACGATTGCTCCTGCCGTCAATGATGTGTCCGGTCCCCCGGGCGTGGTTACCATACCGCTTCCACCGTTACACACAATAACGGGATACGGACCAACCCGCAAGCCCTATCGTTTTCCGCGATGTTGCGCGGAACTTGACGCGCACCCCCGTACTCCCTCAGCGGTCCGCCAGCCAGTTCTCGACTGCCAAGCCAGGTACGCGGCCAAACTCGCGGACGTTGTTGGTCACCAGCGTGAGCCCCGCCGAGCGGGCGTGCCCGGCGATGAGCGTGTCGTACGCCCCGATGGTCTGGCCGATGGTCATGAGCGTCGCCCGCAGCCGTCCCGCGTTCTCCGCCGCCGCCAGCCCGAACGGGAGCTGCTCAGTCAGCGCGAGCAGGGTCGCCGCCTTCCGGCGGTTCGCCGCGGGGTCGCTCGACCGGTCAGCCCCGAACTCCAACTCCATCACCGAGATCGCCGACACGGCGACGCGGCCGGCGGCGGCCCGGAACCGTTCCCGCAGGGGGATCGCCTCGCCGCGCAATATGTCAATAAGTACGTTGGTGTCAAGCAGATAGGCGAGGCTCACGGCAGACTCACCCGCTCATCGACGGGCGGCTGCTCACGGCTGGCCATGAAATCCGTTGTCACCGGGGTGAACGAGTCAAAGAAGGCATCCCACTCCGCGCCCTTCGGCGTAAGTATCCGCTGCTCGCCCACCACCTGGATCGTGACCTCAGTCACGCTGGCATCCCAGGCGACCGGCTTGGGTAAACGCACCGCCTGCGTCGTGTTGTTGTAGAAGACCGTACCTGTAACCACGATTCCTCCTTTGATGTATATATTTTGAGTATATACGCCACCGGCGTACGATGAGCACCTGGGGTACCCGTTGTCCCCCCGAGACTGTGGTCGCTTTTACGTCATACACGACGCAAAAGCGACCACAGTCTCGGGAACTGTCGATCGGGTGGAGCGCCGCTACAGAAGCCATTTAGCAATGCCGTTGCTGATCTGTCTCACCGTACGGACACCGGCGCGGCGATCGGTATCGTCCACCAGGCGAGATGACCCCATATCTAGTGGCTACCCCTCGTACTAGACACTAGATATGGGTCGCGGGACCCGGTCACGCAACATCGCGCAAGACTATGTCAAATCTGTGCCAAAAAAGTTGGAAAAGGACTAGCGCCAGTGCGTACGGATTGCTATTCTGGATTCGCTATCAGATTACTGTAGGTTGATTGGAGGGCGCAATAGATCGGAAGAGCG
>JAIRVA010000312.1 GCA_031254155.1 Propionibacteriaceae bacterium | reverse complement strand
CGTCGAACTGTTCCCGGATCAGTTTGCGCTGTTCCCGGCTCGTACCACCGTGGATCGTGGCCACCGCCTCCTGCCGCCCCAGGAGTTGGGCGATCTTTGCCACCAAATAGGTGAGAGTGTCACGATGCTCGGTGAACACGATCATTTTATGTGGGCTGTCCGCGCCGACCAGCAGGTTCTTCTCCAGAATCGACCGGAGTTCGACCCACTTCTTGTCCTCGTCGGCCAGACGTACACGGCGGGTCGTCCGGATCAAGTCCTCGAGAATCATGATCTCGGCGCGGAGTTCGTCGACCGTCTGGGCGGCGGTGGCCAGGTCGACGACCTGCTCGACGGCGTCCTCGAACGCGGCCCGCTCGTCCTCGGAAATTTCCTCGTCCAGATCATCGAAGTCCTCCACGCTCAAGTCAGGGACCGGGAGCGGGGCGAGAGCGGTGAGGCGAGCCTCGTGGGCGGCCCGCTGGGTGTCGGTGAGGCGCTGGGCGAGGCGGTCCTGGCGGCGTTCCAACGAGCGCAAAATGGCTTCCGGCGACGAGGTGAGACGTCGCTGCAGGATGGTGAGAGCGAAACCGATACTACGGCCCCGCTGCTTGTCACCCTGGGCGGTGATCTGGTCGGCCCGGTTCATCTGAGTACGAACGTACTCGGTGACAGCCTCGTACAACTCGCGTTCACCGTCCGACAAGGCGTACATGACCGTGTAGGCGCGGCGTTCCGGGAACAACGGCTTGCCCTCGAACGTCAGCAAATCTTCCTTCACCATACGGCGCATCAGCCCGGTCGTGTCCGTGTGATGGACACCCTCACGGTACTGGCCCTCGAACCGGTCTCGGTCCAGCAAGGACATGAACAATTGGAAGTCGTCCTCCTTGCCCGCGTGCGGTGTCGCCGTCATGAGCAGGAAGTTCTGCGCCGTCTCCGACAACAACCGGCCCAACTTGAAACGCTTCGTCTCATCGATCTCGCCGCCCCAGTAATGGGCGGACATGCGGTGCGCCTCGTCCACCACCGCCACATCCCACGTGACATCGGCCAACTGCTCCAGCAAAGCCTCGTCGCGCGACACCTGGTCCATGCGGACGATCAAGTACGGATGCTCCGTGAAGACGTTACGCCCGGCGGCCTCGTCGGCCATGTACCGGTTGAACACCTCGAAACCCAGATCGAACTTGGTCGCCAGTTCGTCTCGCCACTGCTCGACCAACCCGCCGGGGGCGACGATGATGGCCCGTTCACAGTCGGAGCGCAGGATCAGTTCCTTCAGGTACAACCCGGCCATGATCGTCTTGCCCGCGCCCGGATCATCCGCCAACAGGTAGCGCAACGGCATCTTGGGCAACAGTTCTTCGTACACAGCCCGGATCTGGTGCGGCAGCGGACGTACGTCGGAGGAATTGACCGCGACCATCGGGTCGAACAGGGCGGCGTACTTGATGCGTAACGCTTCCGCAGCCAGACGGAACCCGTCCGGATCACCGTCGAACAAAGGACCAGACTCGGCGTCAGAGACGATCTGGAGTTTGGCGGTGTCGTTGTCAGCGAGCATGCGCTCAGACAAAGTCCCGTTCTCTTCACGGTAAGCGACTTCGGCCAAACCGTCCCCAATGGCGTAGACCGAGGCGAGGCTGACAATCTGGTTGGGCACCAGCCCCCGCAACAGCAACCCCGGACGCAGGTCGCCAACAGTGACGGTGGTATCGCTCATCAATGACCCTCCCTCTCCGGTATTGGGCAAAGTGAAACAGCTTATACTTCGTCACCGACACTTCTGCCGGGGATGCGACTACCTGTTTCCTGCGCCCGTGCCTCGTTGCCGAGGAATGCTTCTGTTCGCACCATTATCCCCTAACCGACGCCGTCCTCAGCGGCAACACGGGAACGTTCTGAACCAGACTAATGAAGTAGCACTGGCGCGGCGTCAACGGGTCCGGAGAAAAACAAATATATATATAGTTGTGGAGCTAACGGGATTCGAACCCGTGGCCTCTTCCATGCCATGGAAGCGCGCTACCAACTGCGCCATAGCCCCAGTGCGGGTACTTACTTTACAGCCTCACGGAATTGATGTCCAGCAGTCGGGGGCCGGGCGGGCGGGGCGCGGGGTGAAGGCGGGTCGGTTTGGGGTGGTGCCCGGGGCAGGCCCGGCGTACGTAATTAGTTATGTGTGCGCCTGGAGTAATGGCTGTGAATGAAAATCAGTCTCGTTGACAAGGATAAATTTTAGACCGGTTCAAGATATCGTTTTGAACTTGTTAGGGAAGTTGTAGTAGACTCTTCCAAGTCGCGTGGTTGCGGCGGTCGAGCCGTGACGGAGGGTACGCTCGAGCGCGGGCCCGACAAAAGCGACATCACCAATGCTGAGCTGGGGGGACCAGTCTGCCCAAACGGGCGCGGGTACCCCTGCGTCCGAGGCGTGTCTAGCTGAAGAGGGAAAGTGAACGATCGCACCGTAAATGGTACTAGTAGCAATGATGTTTTGGTAGGCCCGCGCCGCGCGGCCGCGCCCCGGTGGTGGGCGAGACCCGTGGCAGTCTTGACGGCGTTTGTCCTGATGGTGGCCAGCTTTGTCGTCGGCAGTACGCTGCTGGACGCGGCCGACGCCGCCGCGGCGCCCGACGCCGAGGCCGCGTCGCGGCCCACCCTCCAGCAGAAGGGCTGGGACCCGTCCTGGAAGACGATCCCCGAGCTGAAGGCCGTCTGGCTGGGCGCCGACGGCCAGCCGGCGGGGGATGATACGCGGGTGCTGAGTGAGGATTCGGTCTACTGGACTTCTAGCCAGTCGACCGGCAACCCCGGCGACCAAATCGGCGGCCGGGCGACGATCCTCGGCGAGTCGTACGATTTCGACCCGGTCACGTTCGCCTACAAGACGCGTCCCGTCATGGCCTTCGAGCGGACGCAGACCGGGCCCCTGACGCTGAGTCAGTCGTATAACTGGGTCCAGTTTTCGACGCAGGCGATGGCGCGGATCGGGGGTACGGCAACCGATCCCAAGGCGCCGCTCTCCGTCTACTTCTGGGCGCACGACGGCTCAGACTACATCAACTCGACCAGCTTCCTGGACTGCTCCAAGATCTCGGGGTACGGCCCGGAGGGCTGGATCTCGGTGGTCCGGGTGACGGATGGCAGTCCCGATATCAAGGTCGGGTGCATGCCGTCCGTGCGGAACACCGGGGACTGGAACAACATGGCTCCCAACGTCGGCAATCCCTACGCCACCGGCGGCGAGGCCAACCAGCTGAACGGGTACCTCTACCTGCAGAGCATGTGGGGCGCCCTGGACAACCAGCTCTACGACAACACCTCCGTCAACACGTCGACGCAGCAGTTCGCGATCTGGGATCCGGTGACCGGTGATTACGTACAGTCGGGGCCGGTCCAGCCGGCCGACTTCGTCCAGGGGCAGCGCTCCAAGGAGCGCATGAAACTGCGGGCCCGGGTGGCGAACGCCAACTGCCCCTACGGCACCAACGGGCTGGGCGCTGGTTGCGAGTACGACGACCCGAATACGGCGGCCGACTTCGGGTTGGACGCCGCGGGCAACCTCTACATGTACACGGGTACCCAAATCAATGCCAATGACACCAACCGCGGGAACTCGTCGCTCGTGCGAGTTCAGCCGAGCCGCGATGCCGACGGTAACTTCGTGAACGGCTCCCAGGCCAAGCCGTGGGCGTACTCCGTCGTCACCAAGCTCAAGCCGGCCCGGGCCGACATGTTCATGGAGGACGGCGTCTGGGTGGTGGGTACCGCGATCCACAACGGTAAGCTCCTCGGCGGCGGGTACGTCAACACGTACTATGCCAACGAGCCCACGGACGGCAAGGACAACAACATCTACGACGTCGGCGACGCCAACGCGGTGGCGTCGGAGAGCCGGACCGCCTCCCGGATGGTGCGCATGGACCCGGTCACCGGCCTCATGGACATCATCGGCCCGGTGTCAACCGCCGACAACGCGCGGACCATCGATTTCAACAACCCCGCGCCGGGCTACATCACATCCCAGGTCAACGTCCGGGCCTACCTTGACAACGCCAGCCCGCAGATGCTGACGGTCATCGCCGGGACGGTGTACAACGACCAGGCGGCCGACGGCGCTGTGGCGGGCGATCCGGGTCTGGCGAACCAGCTAATGGCCCTCTACGCGGGTGACGGCACGCTGCTCGGTACCCAGACGACCAGCTCCACCGGCGGGTACCAGTTCGTGGTCTCCGGGGCCGGCAACTACTTTGTCCGCGTCGTCCAAGCCCAGGTGGCCGGCGTCAATGCCGTCCAGACGTACGCCGCGGTGGCGGGTTCGCTGAACACGGCCACGGTGACCTGTGCGAACGGCAACATCAGCAACGGCCAGTCCGGGGTGTGCAACGGGGCCGTCACGGCGCCGTACGCCGACCCGGCGGTGACCGCGCTGGGCGTGGGCATGGACCCGGCCACCATGCCGGTCCACGCCGCGGTGACGATGACGGGCGACTCCGAGGTGGCGACGGTTGACTTCGGCGTCTCCGCGCTGGGGTCGTTTGGCGACGCGGCGGCGGGCCCGGCGACGGGCACCACCGTACCGGTCCACGTGAACGGCCGCGATCCGCAGGTCTGGCTGGGCAGCCAGCTCGGGGCGTACGCCGGTCCGGCGGCGGACGGCAAGGCTCACAACGCGTCGGATGACGGTGTTGGGATCGCCTCGTACGCTGGCAAGCTGCCCCTCGCGGGCAGCGTCCTGGCCGCGACCGGGACCTACTCCCTCACGGCCGACGTGTCCGGGCCCGCCGCTGGCGCGGCCCAGGTGGCCGGCTGGGTGACCGGGGCCGGGAACAACACGTGGGATACCACGGCCCGCTGGACGCCGGTGGTCGCGGATAAGGTGGCCACGGGCGGCTTCCAGTTCCAGAGCGCCGGGACGGTCACCGGTACGCCGGCCGTCCAGTTCCGCGCCAACGTCTCGACGGCGGCGCAGACGCAGCCGACGAACGCGGGCTTCGAGTACCAGGCTTCGGCGACGAGCACCACCAGTTGGACGACGCCCGGCGAGATCGAGGACTACTCGTTCACGGTGGCGGATGCGGTCTACCGGGTCGGCGCCCACACGACGGGCGGCACGGGGACGTTCACCGTTGACGGACAGACCCTCACGGCCGGGCCGGCGACGGTCGTGGGTACGGCCAAGGGCCTCGCGGCCGGGAAGAGCCAGACCATCACCGCGACCGCACCCGCCACCTGGCAGATCGTCGGCGCGACGATCAAGGACACCCTGACCGGGGCGGTCATCGCCACCCCGGCGGTCACGCCGGGCGCCAGCGCGACCATCACGTACACCGGGGCCGCGCTCGGCTCCGACGCCACGATTGATGTCGAGTACGCGACGATGCCCGACCCGGCCCAGTCGGCGCTCACGCTCGACCCGCCGGACGGGACGGCCCCGGTCAACTCCCCGGTCACCGTCACCGCCACGATTGTGAATGCGCAGGGCGAGCCGCTGAACGGTGTCACGGTGACGTTTGCGAACGCCTCCGCCCCGGCGACGACCCTCTCCGCGCCGACGTGCGTGACGGTGGGTGGGGAATGTACGGTGACGATCAACTCCGCCAAGGCGAAGAAGTACGCGGATGAGCTCGCGGCGACCGTCCTGGTGAACGGCACGCCCGCCGCGATCACGGGGTCCCCGGCGACGGTGACCTTCACCGCCGGAGAGTTCTCGGCCGACCGGTCGACCTTCACGGTGACCCCGAACGTGACCACGCCGGGTGGGGTCCCGGTGGCGGGCGTGGACTCGTACACCGGGACGCTCACCGCGCGGGACGCCGGCCGTAACCCGCTGAAGGACCTCGCGCTGGACACCCTTGATTTCACGGTGTCGAGCCCGGATGTCGCCGTCTCGGCGGTGACGAACAACCAGAATGGCACGTACACCGTGGAGTACACCTCCACCGTGGCGGGTACGGCGACCGCGAGCCTGACCTACCTCGGGACGCCGGTCGGGACGGCGTTGCCGATCCCGTTCGTGGCGGGGCCGCCGTCGGTGGGCCCGTTCACGTGTGCGGACGGTGTGGCGGGCACGAGCCTGAGTGTTGACAAGACCAGCCTCCCGGTCGGCGGTACGGCGCTGGCCCAGGCGCTGGTGACGGACAAGTTCTGCAACCCGGTCGCGAGCACGGACGTGACGTTTGCGCTGGCCCCGGGTACGAAGGGTACGGTGACCCCCTTGGGTCCGACCGCGGGGGATGGCCTCGCCTTCGCCCTGGTGACGGACACCGTCGCCGAGACGGTGACGCTCACCGCGGCCATCACGGCGGGCGACTTTGACGGTTCGGCGGACATCACGTTCACGGCGGGTACGTTCAGCGCTCACGACTCGTTGTTCACGGTGACCCCGGACGCGACCAACCCGGCGAACATCCAGGTGGTGGGGACCGGTTTCTACACCGGCACGCTCTTTGCCAAGGATGCCTATGACAACGCGGTGACGGACCTTGATGTGGCGACCATCCAGTTCGGGAAGTCGGCCGCCCCCATCACGGTCTCGAGCGTGGTGAACGCGGGCGACGGGAAGTACCAGGTGGAGTTCAAATCGACCGTGGCCGACGCCACGGCGACGGCGACCGTGGCAGTGTCCGGCGAGCCGGTCGGGTCGGCCCGGCCGATCCCGTTCAAGGCCGGCGGACCCTCGACGGCGTGTACCGATCCGGCGCGGGCGACCGCGCTGACCGTCGGCCCCCAGAAGGTCGCCGTGGGCAGCCCGGCGACGGCGACGGCCCTGGTCGCGGACGAGTTCTGCAACCCCGTACCGGGGGTCGCGGTGACCTTCGCGGTGGACGGGTCGGCGACGCTCGGCCCGGACGAGTCCGCGGTGCCGACGGTGACGGCGGTGACGGGGGCCGACGGTACGGCCGCCGCGACGCTGATCGACCACGTGGCCGAGATCGTCACGGTCGGGGCCACGACGCCGGAACTGACGATTGGCGAGGGCCAGGTGGAGTTCCTGGTGGGCGGCTTCTCGGAGCGGACCTCGACGTTCGAGGTCACGCCGGATGCGACCAATCCGGCCAACGTGCAGGTGGTGGGTACCGGGAAGTACCTCGCGACCCTGACCGCGCGGGACGCCGACAGGAATGAGTTGGAGAATCTCGACCTCACCGACATCGTGTTCGCGGCGTCGAACGGCGCCTACACGATCACGAGCGTGGTGAACGCGGGCGGCGGGGACTACCAGGTGAAGTTCACCTCGAACGTGGCCGATGCGGCCGCGACGGCCACGGTCACCTTCCAGGGCGGCCCGGTGGGCAAGGCCCTGCCGGTACCGTTCCAGGCGGGTGCGCCGACGACCGGTCCGTTCACGTGTGCGGACGGCCAGGCGCGCACGAGCCTGAGTGTAGACAAGACGACTCTCCCGGTGGGCGGTACGGCGACGGCGACCGCGCTGGTGACGGACGAGTTCTGCAACCCCGTACCGGGTGTGGACGTGGCGTTCGCGCTGGGTGCGGGCACGCAGGCGACGATGACACCGGTGACGCCGACCGGGGCCGACGGTGTGGCGACGGCGGCGGTGACCGACCGCAAGGCCGAGACGGTGGAACTGACCGCGACCATTGAACCGGAGACAGCGGCCATCGGTTCCCCGGTGGCGATCATCTTCCGGGCGGGCGCGTTCAACGCGACGAACTCGACCTTCGCGGTCAGCCCGGATGCGACCAAGCCCGAGAACGTCCAGCCGGCGGACGGGGTGGCGGCGTACACGGGGACGCTGACTGCCCGGGACGCCTACGGCAACCCGGTGGCCGTGGACACGGCGGGCATCGGTTTCGGCAAGTCAGCGGGCTATATCACGGTCTCGGGCGTGACGGACGCGGGTGAGGGGACCTACTGGGTCACGTACACCTCGACCGTGGCGGACGCGACGGCGACGGCGACGGTGACGGTGGCCGGTACGCCGGTCGGGACGGCCCAGCCGATCCCGTTCCAGGCGGGCGAGGCGTCGACGGGTCCGTTCGAGTGCCGGCCCGGCCAGGCGAGCTCGAACCTGCGGGTCGACAAGGCGAATCTCACGGTCGGTGAGACGGCCACGGCGACCGCGCTGGTGACAGACCGCTTCTGCAACCCGGTGAAGGGTACGGACGTGACATTCGCGCTGGCCGCGGGAGCGAACGGCCTAGTGACCCCGGCGACGGGGACCACCAACGCTGACGGCCTGGCCCAGGCGACGGTGACCGACACCACGGCGGAGCGCGTGTTACTCCACGCGACCGTCAAGGACCAGAACCTGCCGGGGTCCCCGGCACCGATCAAGTTCCAGGCGGGCACGTTCAGTGCGGCGGACTCGGCCTTCACGGTTACCCCGGATGCGACAATCGCGGCGAACATCCAGGCCGTGGGGCGGGGTGTGTACCTGGCCACCCTGACGGCGCGGGACACCTACGGCAACCCGGTGACGAGGCTCGCGGGCATCGAATTTGGCAAGTCGGCGGACTACATCACGGTCTCGGCGGTCACGAACGTGGGTGACGGCACGTACACGGTGACGTACACCTCCCGCGTGGCCGACGACACGGCCGAAGCGACGGTGACGGTGGACGGTACCCCGGTCGGCGCGGCGCGGCCGGTGCCGTTCCGGGCCGGCGAGCCGTCGACGGGGTGTGGTGATCCGGCGCGGACGACCGCGCTGACGGTCGGGCCCCAGGAAGTCGGTGTGGGCAGCCCGGCGACGGCGACAGCTCTCGTCGCGGACGAGTTCTGCAACCCCGTACCGGGGGTCACTGTGACCTTCACGGCGACGGGTGCGGCGACCCTCAACCCGGTGTCCGCCCTGACGGGCGCCGATGGGCGGGCGGTCGCAACGGTCGTGGACCGCGTGGCGGAGACCGTGACCGTCGGGGCGTCCGCCCCGGACCTCCCGATCGGCGAGGGCCAGGTGAGGTTCGTGGTGGGCGGCTTCTCGGCGGACACGTCTACGTTCCAGGTCACCCCGGATGCGACCGACCCGGCCAACGTCCAGGTGGTGGGCACGGGGTCGTACACGGCCACGCTGATCGCCCGGGACGCCGAGGGGAACGCCTTGAGCGACCTCGACGTGGTTGACATCGTGTTCGCGGCGTCGAACGCGGCGTACACGCAGACGGGCGTGGTGAACAAGGGTAATGGTTACTACGAGGCGACGTTCGAGTCGACCGTGGCCGATGACGCGGCGACGGCGACAGTGGCCTACCAGGCGGGTCCGGTGG
>JAIRVA010000262.1 GCA_031254155.1 Propionibacteriaceae bacterium | reverse complement strand
GCACGTCTCCCTCCGACGCCACCACACCGAAATAGTCCTTCCTCGGGGCATACATGCCGGCCGCGCCCGGGGTGTACACCGCCGTACCATCACCGGTGCCTGCCGTCGCCTGGTTTGGCTGCTTCTGGGCCAGCGCGTAGACGCCGTACCAGTCCACGGAGTCACCAGCCAAGACCGAGACGTTGACGAAACCCGTCGAGAAGGGTTGGTTGCTGTCGATGACCTTCCGTACCTCACTGTCGTTCGTTGCCTTCGTGAGGTCCGGTGGCGTGGAGGCATAGAAATCATCGTCGGCGGCGAGCGAATCGCCCACGACCGTGTAGGTGACCGCCGGTGGGACGACCGCCGTCGCCGGTGCCTGCACGGCCTGAGCGGGCGGGATGACACCTCCAGACGAGACAGCGGCCAAACCCACGACCGACGCTGCCGTTGCAACTCCCGTTAGTCCCACCACTATGCGCGAAAACACAGACTTTTTCATGACAATCCCCTTACATGCCAGACAGAAACGACGCGCCGCCATACACGTCATCTGCTACCTGTACGGTAACTAGGAGATATAGTAGTGCTTCCGCCGAGCTTTCACAAGAGTATCATTTACCCGTACTCCAGAAACGACAGAACACCCGCTCCCGGGTGTGAAGGTTTGCTTGAGGAAAGTGCTGATTTACGCGGTGTCGCCAGCCGGGCGCCAGGCGGGCGAGCGAAGCGAGGGGGAGATACGTCGACATTCCCCGCGTACAGCGCCTCGCCACATCACCACACCACGACCAGATCCCCTGCCTGGACATGAGTTGCGGTACGACGAGCTTTCTGCCCGCCGTACCGCAACACTTCCCGGGGACTCCCCCCTGGCTCTTAGGCCCGGCGGCGGCGCCTGGTGTAGACCCCAATCCCGAGCAGAATCAGCCCGAATGCCAAGAACGATCCCACCGTCGAACCGCCGGCAGCCGTGGTGTAGCCACCACCCTTGACCTGGTACGGCGGCTTGGCGTTGGCCTCGGCTGTGACCGGCCTGGTCACAACCTTTTCCCAGGTCTCGCCTTTCGGCGTGAGAATCGGCGTGCCATCAGGCTTCACCGGCGTACCGCTCGCCTGGGCCGTGTTGACGATGTCCTCGCCCGAACCGAGCGCGGCGACGTTGGTCACGTGGGTGATCGTGCAGTACACCGCCATGAACTGACCCGGCTGAAGGGTGGCATCGGCGGTCGTGGTCCCACAGTTCTCATTGGTGAACCGGGCGCCACCGGCGTCGAAGTTCTCCACGACCAGATCCACGTGAGCCAATGTGACATTACCCGTGTTCTGGACGAGGATCATCCAGTCCGCGGCCGTATCGTAGTCGACCGTTGTCGCCTTGACCCAGCCCGTCGGCGGAGCGGTGAGCGACAGCGAGGCCAGAGCGTCGCCGCTGGGCTCGGTGCAACCCGTACCCGCCTTGCACACCCACTTCTCAATGTCGATCTGCGGGGCGACCGGAAGGATACCGGCGTCCAGGGTCGGGTTCACGTACGGCGCCTTGACCGTGTACTCAGTCGGCACGGAGGCATCGGTCGCGGCCACGACGTTCGCCTTGCCCACGGCGAGGGTGAATGGCGCGCTGCTCACCGTGGCGGCGGACGCCGACTCACCCCGCGCGTCGGAGTCCGTCTGGACCGCACCCTGGTTTGCCGCCGTCCACAGGTACCCATTCGGCAGGGTAAACACCACCTGGTACGTGCCGGGCGGCACGAGGTCGAACAGATAATACCCGTTCTCATCGGTCGGCATGGTCGCCACCGTCTGACCGTCGGCACCGACCAGCGCGACGGTCATCCCCGGGACAGGGGTCTCCCCCGCATCCTGCTGGCCGTTACCGTTGGCGTCGATCCAGGCGTAGTCGCCCACCGCGAAGCTGAGGGCATTCACCTCGGCGCTCGACTGGTTGGAGGTGAGCCGCGGCAAAGTCGCACCGTTGGTCCCGATGGCCGCGATCGGCTTCCCTGTGCTCTGGTCGACCTGCAGATGGCCGGCCGCGTTGACCTGCGCCGGCTGCGCGGTCGCCACGGCGCCGTTCACGACATCGTCACCGAACTCGTACGTCGGTTCGCCGAAAGCGTTGCCCGTGCCGTCGCCCACGACCTCGCTGGAGAAATCCGCGGAGTTCGTCACCGAGGCGGTCGTGCAGTGGTACAACGCAGACTCGCCGGGTTGGAGCGACTGCCCCTGGTCGTTCGGGTTACACGCCAAGGTGGTCGCCCCGACGCTGTTGATGTACGTGTCCTCCACCGTCACATCCGTGAGGCCGAGCTCGCCGGTGTTGGTCACGACGACCAGCCACGCGGCAGAGGTACCGTACGCCACCTGGGTTTCCTTGACCCAGCCGCCCCACGGCTGCCCCGCCGTCACCTGGCCGTCCACGTACCCCGCCATCGCGGAGAGAGCCGTCCCCGTCGGATTGGCGCAGGTCGCCGAGTCACTGCTGTCGTAGGTGCTGCACACCCACTTGACGAGCTTGAGCCCGGAAGCGGGCACATAAACCCCGGCGTCGATCGTCGGATCAACATACTTCGCCGTCAGCCCGGCGGCATAGGCGGGCAGGCCCGCCTTGTCCGTCGCCACCATGTTGGGCAGCGCGGATCCCGGGACACCAAGGGTAAAGACAGCGCTCTTCCCAGTGGCCTGGTCGGCGTCGGAGTTGGCGGTCACCGCCACCCCCGCGGCTCCCTTCGTGGTCCAGGCGTAGCCAGACGGCAGCGTGAACTGCACGTAGTAGTCACCGGACGCCAACTTGTCGAAGCAGTAATAGCCACTGTCGTCGGTGGTCGTCGTCTTCGGCGTCTTGCCATCGGCCTCCAGTACGGGGGTCGTGTCACTATTGAACAATGCGACTTTTACCTTGCCCAGGGGCGGTTCGTCGGTCGGCGTCCCCTGCTTCCCATCCCGGTTGCTGTCGATCCAGACGTAATCACCCACCGCGAAGCTCTGGGCGTCAACTTCGGCGCTGGACTGGTTGGAGGTCAGCGGACCGATCTCCTGGCCGTCGGTGTCGCGCGCCGGCTGACCGGCGGCGTCCACCGGCTGGCCCGTGGCCGTGGCCGCGTTCACGATGTCGTCACCCGTGGCGTACGTCGGCTCACCGTACTGGTCAACGTCGGCTCCCACCGTCGTGTCGAAGGGGTTGGGGTTCGTCACCGACGCGGTCAAGCAGTGGTAAAGCGTCGACTCGCCCGGCGCCAGCGTCCGCGGATCGGTGGTGTCGCTGCACGCCAACGGGACAGCCCCAGCCGACTTGAGATACTCGTCGGCCAACGTCACATCCGTCAGGGTCAACTGCCCGGTGTTGGTCACGGCGATCAGCCACGAGGCGGCGGCGCCGTACGCCACCTGGGTTTCCTTCACCCAGCCGTTCACCCCGGGCGTTCCGGCCGTCACCTGCCCGTTGACAAACCCCGCCAGGTTGGCGAGACCGGTGCCCGCCGGATCGGCGCAAGCCGCCGTGCCACAGACATACTTCACCGTCTTGATTCCCGCAGTCGGCACGTAGACCCCGGCGTCGATCGTCGGGTCGATGTAGTTCGCCGTCAGTCCAGCGGCCTCATCCGTCGCCACCATGTTGGGCAGATCCGCACTCGGGACGCCGAGGGTGAAGGTGTCGCTCCTCCCCGTCACCTGGTCGGCATCAGAGTTGGCGCCCACCGGCACTGTCGTCGCGCCCTTGGTCGTCCAGGCGTACCCGTCGGGCAGCGTGAACTGCACATAGTAGTCACCCGCCGCCAGCTTGTCGAACACGTAGTAACCAGTATTGTCCGTGACCGTCGTACCAAGCGACGCCGTGCCACCGGCCTTGAACAACTCGACCGTCACGCCCGGCCGCGGCTGCTCCGCGGCGTCCTGCTGCCCGTTCCGGTTGGCGTCGATCCAGACATAGTCACCGACCGCGTAAGCAATCGTGTTGACCTCCCCCGAATCCGGCTGCGAGGGGATCGGCCGAGGCGTCTTCGTGTCGGGCGTGGGGGGAGGCGTCCCCTGGGCCTGGGCGGTGTTCACCACGGCGGTGCTTGTCGCGTCGTCCGCGGCCAGGGGGTTCGTGTTCGTGATCATCTTCGTCGTACAGGTGACCGTGACAGACTTGCCTGCCGCCAGCGTCGCCGCCACCACGGTACCCGACTTGCACTCGTCTGAGGTGGCGCCGTGCCCCGTGCCCGTGACATCGTCCGTGAGCGTCACGTCCGTCAACGGCACGTCGCCCGTGTTAGCGATCACGATGAGCCACTGGACGTCCGTGTTGTAGAGGACCGTCGTTTCTTTCACCCAGCCCGCCGCCGCGAGGCTCTGGGCGTCAGTCGCCGCGGAGGGTGTGCAGCCGAGGCCCGTCTGACAAGCGTACTTGACCAGGCTCAGCGCGGGGTTGGGTGCGATGAGACCGGCGTCGATCGTCGGATCGATGTACGCCGCCGTGATCTTCGAGCGATAGTCGGCCGGGGCGTCGGCCACCTTGATCATGTGGGGCAAGCTCGTACCCTGATCGCCAAGAGTGAACACTGCCGACCGCCGGTCACCCGAATCCGTCACCGGGGTGAGGGCATCGGAATCAGTCAACGCCGGATCGGCCGATCCGGTCGCGGTGGTGTTGGCGGTGGTCCACGTGTAGTACTGCGGCAGGGCGAACTGAACCATGTATTTCCCGGCGGGCAGCGCGTCGAAGTAGTAATACCCGTTCGCGTCGGTCACCATGGTTTTCGCCGTGCCGTCGGCGTTCTTGACCGGGTTCCCGTCAGCATCCAACAGCGCCACCGTCACGCCCGCGACCGGGGGTTCCGCTGTCGGATCGCCCTGCTGGCCGTCCTTGTTCGTGTCGATCCAGACATAATCGCCCACCGCGTAGGCGGCCGTGTTCACCTCGGCCACTGACTCGTTGGACGTGATGGACGCCAAGTCTTTACCACTCGCATCCGTGAGCGGCGTCGTACCCTTGGCCGGAGTGCCCGAGGCCTTCGCCGTGTTCACCACATCGTGGCCGGCGGCGTACGCCCGCTCGCCCGACACGGGATCGGGGTCACCGGTCAGACCAGTTCCCCAACTGTCGTAGTCGGCGATGCCGTGAGTCGCCATCGTGAAGGCAGCCGACTCGCCCGAGGCCAGAGTCGCCACCCCCGCTGGTGCGTAGGCGTCAGTCGCACCAGTGACGGTCCCACTCGGTCCCTCGTCAGTCAAACCGACACTCGCCAAATCGGTATTGCCGGTGTTGGTGACGACCATCAGCCACTGGGCATCCGAACCGTACGCCACACTGGTGGCCTTCACCCAACCCGCGGCCGCCGCGCCCTCGGTAACCGCCCAGGTACCGTCGGCGTTCCGGTCACCAATGCCAGCCAGCGTAGTCAGGTCGGCCTCGGTCGGGGGCATGCACCCCGTGCCCGTCGCGCAGACCCACTTGGTAAGCTTGATCGCCGGGATGTCCGCGGTGACCGTGGCGTCGTCGACGTTCGACGGGACACCACTCGGGAAGCGATCAACCAGAGGTTTTCCAGTGGTATCGATATACTTCTGGTCCGTGAACGTGGAGGTTAACTGCGCCGTGTTCACCAACACACCGTCCAGGTCACCAGTCAGGCCCGTCGTACACGTCTGAGAAGCAGCGTCCCCGACATTCAGCGTCGGATACTCGCCACCCGGGGCCGTACTATTCGCGGACATCACGGGATGACCGCTATCAACACTCGCGAAGGCGCCCAACGCATCACAAGTCGCCGGTTGGGCAGCAACCGGGGCCGGCGCATCGTAGGCGTCGGACGCCACCGTGACATTCTGCAACGGGATTGACCCCGTATTGAAAGCCGTCAACCGCCACTCCACTTGCCTGGTCCACTCGGGCAGCCGCTGCGCGTCCACCCAGACACCCTCGGTGTCAACCTGCGTCGCCATGCCGACGTCCGCCGGATCATCCGCCGGGTCACAACCCGTGCCCGTCGAGCACACCTGCTTCACCACGGTCAGCGAGGGGTTGACCACGTGGTAAGTCATGGTGGTGACCGCACTGGCCGGCTGGGTCGCGTTCTCCGGCCCGCTGTACACTTGCGAACCGTCGATCAGGCGCGCGCCCACGCCAAAGTACCCTTCATCCCCGGCGAGCAGGCCGGGAATCACCGGGGCATTGGGATACTGGATGCTGTCCAACTCCGCCGCGAACACCAGGGGGCCCATGCACCAGCGGTGCCACCACACGCTGGTGCCGGGAAACTGAATCAACTGCGGCTCGTCTGTCGCACAGTTCGCGCCTTGATCCAACACACTCACTGTTGGCTCGGCCCCAGAGAGGACACTCTGCACCCCCCAGTTCGACGGGGACCACATGCCAGCCGCCCCGTATGTATATCCGGCGGGGTTCGTGTTTTGCGAGGTCTGGAGCACACCCGCATCGCCGTACCACACCAGCGAGTCGCCGACTAACACATAAGCCGTCGCGTAATCCGTCGCCCGGCCGGCGACCCCCGTCAAGCTGAGCAGACCAGGATCACCGGTCGTGGGATCCATCGCCTCAGCGACCGTCCGCCAGGGGAACACGGTGCCGTCCGCTTGGTTCACCTTGTACGTGACCGCTTCCGGCCAGTACGCTACCGCCGGTCCTTGCGCCGCCTGGGCGATCGGGAACACCCCCCCCCCAGAGGACACCGCCGTCAGGCCTACTACCGACAACGCTGTCGCTATTCCAGTTAACCCTGTTACCAGGCGCGCGAACAAAGACCTACTCATAACAACCCCCCGGCGCATTTGTATTCGCATGTCGTGCCGCCGTGCACTTCATTCGGTAACTCCCCATCAATACAAGTTACACATCGAGATATTAGTGTTTCCTCATCACGTATGCAACACCGTGAGACACTTCACTCCCCTCGCCGGCGACCAGGCTTGACCGCCACGAGGCCGCCCAGCCGCCCGGTGGCACATGTGACAATCGTCTTAGTCGGCTCGGGTCACGCCTGCCACGAGCGTCGCCGCCGCCAGCAAACTATCAAGGTTTAGTGGCTCTTCGGGATGTTGTGTGGGTGGGTTTGGGGGTGTTGATGCTAGTGACACGTTGTTTCCGGGTACGATGCTGGGTGTTCAGTACCAGTGCTCGTAGGAAAGGGAACCAACGTGTCG
>JAIRVA010000255.1 GCA_031254155.1 Propionibacteriaceae bacterium | reverse complement strand
CGCCGCGGCACTGGCCGGACGGGCCTGATGAGCGCGAGGTGGTCGTCCGGCGCCGGGAGGGTGAACTCATCGACGCCGCCGTGGAGGCGCGGGTCCCGCTGGAGGCGGGCAGCCGGACTCTCCGGGTCGAGCGTGACGACCACGGCTTGCCCCGGGTGGAGATCATCGTCGACTCCTCGGGTACGGCGCTGGGGCCGCGCGAGGCGGAGGTACGGCTGCAGGCGATCCACGCCGAACTCGAAACCGCGTACAGCGCCCGCGTCCAGGAGACCCTCGACGAGTTGTTGGGTTCGACGTTCCTCGAGCACCTGCGGGAGCGGCTGGGCGACGCGTACTCCCTGGTCAAGCGCATTAACGCGGTCCTCGCTGACCACCCGGTCGTGACAACCCAGACCTCGCTCGGCCTCCAGCTGGAGCCGGTGACGCCGGCCGACAAGTTGATGGTCGAGGCGATTCGCGGCGCCTCGTTGGCGAATCCGGAGGTCGCCGCCCAGGTCCGGCACAACCTGCGGCAGCGTGTCGAGGCGGCGAAGCAGGCCGCCCAGGCCGAGGGGGTCGCCGACTGGCGGGAACGACTGGCGAGCCAACTCGACTACCGGCAATGGCTGGCCGTTCAGCTACGCCGTCGGATCGGACGGGACGCCCGTTGGGCACCGCTCACGACCCAGACCTTCGCGGAGATGTCCGGTGGCGCCCGGGCCGTCATGCTGATGCTGCCGCTGGTGTCGACGCTCGCGGCGCTGTACGGCGAGATGCCGGGGGCGCCGCGGCCGCTGTGGCTCGACGAGGCGTTCGACGGCCTCGACGCCGCCAACCGGGCCATGATCATGGGCCTGTTCCAGCACTTCGACCTCGATGTGCTGCTGGCCGGCCCGGCCCGCCTCGTCAACGTACCGACCGTCCCCGCGGCGGCGATCTACCAGGTGGTCCGGGCACCCGCCCCGCTGCCAGGGGTCGATCTGGTGCTGGAGTTGTGGGCCGGCGGCGAGCTGGTTCACGTCGACCTGCCGGTCACGTTGCCCGGTCCGGCGGGGCGCGCCGAGGGGGTGCTGGTGTGAGGGTGCCAACGTACCTGCTGGAATGGGCGGACCTGCCGGGAGTACGGGAAGTGCTCGCCGAGGCCCGGCACCGGCTAGAGCGCGGGCGGCTCCGCCCGGCGGGGCGGATCACCGTACCGCTGACCGCCGCGGAGCGGGGGAACGTGGGCCGGTTACTGGATGTGACCTGGGTGGCTTCGGGGCGCCCGGTG
The DNA here is from genome assembly GCA_031254155.1 of Propionibacteriaceae bacterium. Classification (GTDB taxonomy): domain Bacteria; phylum Actinomycetota; class Actinomycetes; order Propionibacteriales; family Propionibacteriaceae; genus WQYJ01. Next base: position 1,853 of record JAIRVA010000255.1, on the reverse strand, counting down.
GGGGTACGGGCGTTGCGGGCGGGACTGGCGGAACATGATACCACCGTGGAAGACCTCCTGGTCGCCGTCGGGGGACCGCTGCGGGATTTGCCCGCCGAGAAGCGTGAACGATCCCTCCGGGCGGCGTCTGAACTGGCCCTGGGTGTCGAGATTTTGGTGGGGGCGCTGGGGGTGCTGGGAACCGCGATCGAGGCGGGTGACCGGGCTGCCCTTGAAACCGCGCTCGTACGGTGGGTCATCCGCGGTCGGCCGCCGGTCGCCCAGGCCGAAGCGGTCGCCCGGGTGGTGGCGGGGCTTCCCGCCGCGGGACCGGCGGGCGAACGGCTGCCCGTCGTGGCGGCCGCGTTGTTGGGTGACGCCCACGCCCTGGACCGTTCGCGCACCCTGGGCCGGGCGGTCGCCCGGTACCTGGTCATCCAGGCCGACTATCTGGCGGCGAAGAGCGCGGCGGCGGTGTACCAGGGTCTCGCGACCGATCCGCTCACGACGGCGGAGGGCTGGCGCGACGCGTGGGCGGGCGCTGGTGTGGCGTGCGACGCGGTGTCGGCCCGCGTTCTGGTCCTCAACCTCCCCCTCACCGGGTCGGCCCCAGCGGTCGCCCTCGCTGCCGCGACCCCGGGGGAACCGGTTTGGCTGACGCTGCGGTCGGTCACGGGTGAGCTCGGTACGGTGGCGACCAGGGTGTACGTGTGCGAGAACCCGAGCATCGTCGAGGCGGCGGCGGACCGCCTGGGGACGCGGTGTCGCCCACTGGTTTGTACGTACGGCTTCCCCGACCTGGCCGCGCTGACTCTGCTGCGGGCCCTCGCCCGGACGGCCACGCTGTACGTCCGGGCGGACGGCGATGCTGCGGGCTGGAAGATCGTCGCGGGGTTGGCCGAGTTGCCCGGCGTTGTCCGCTGGCGGATGCCCGAGGGACTGGCCCAGTTTGAAGAGGAACTCCTCCCGGAACTCCTGGCCGACCTGGACGGTTAGGACACGGTCGGTAACAAGTGGTGCAGGTGGCGGTTTCGGGGGGTAAGGCGGAGTGCAGAAGTAGTAGAGCTACGCCGGAGTGGCCGACAACGCAATCGGGCGCCCGATCCCGGAAGCGACACGCGGCAGTTATTGACGAACGTGTCCTTAGTCCCCGGGCTGTCAGATCAGGTTCAAGGTGCGCCCGACCGTCCTTGGCCCCGGCCAGAATGTGAGGCTCGTTCTGCCCTGAGTTCCGCATCATTGCCTGAGTGTGATGGCGGGATGGCGTGATGTGGTGGTATGGGGGCGTGGTACCGCGGGTGAGTGTCGGGGCTTGTCAGGCCAGGGTGGGGTGGTTCGGGGCGGTACCGCTCCCCGTACGCGTGACATGACTTCACACCCGTACCCCGTTCCGGCGGGACCCGGCTGCCGGTGCGAAGCCATGTCGGCGAAACCACGGAATCCGGCGACACGGTTTCGCACCCGCCCCGCGACTGTCCGACCGGGCCTGCCGGTGCGAAGGCATGTCACCCTGATGGGCGGCCACCCCCGGCCCCCAGGCCGGGCTTCCCCCGTACTCTTCCGCGAAAGCATGAAAACGCGCCGGAAACTGGCCCTAAAGTTGTCGTTTTCATACTTACGCGGATGGGCCGGGGCGGCGGCCGGGCGGCCAAGACGGTACGGCGGCCGGGCGGCCAAGACGCGGCTCAGGTGGTGAAGACGATCTCGTCCGCGAAGAGACCGGCGGAGACGGTCATGAGTAGGTTGGTGGGGTCGGCCACGGAGTAGGCGATGTCCCAGGTGATGGTTTGTCCGGCGGGTACATCCACTGAGGAGCTGCCGATGTTTTGGTCGCTGTCGTAGATGCTCTCACCCGCCCGGCCGCCGGAGAGCAC
>JAIRVA010000220.1 GCA_031254155.1 Propionibacteriaceae bacterium | reverse complement strand
CAAGCCAGAGAGGGGTTCTCAACATGGGTACCATCGACGTGTTGTCCGACGACCAGGGTGCTCTCTGGCCCCAAGCCAGAGAGGGGTTCTCAACTTCCCCGGCCCAGGCAGCGGTGTGGGACGACGCTTGTGCTCTCTGGCCCCAAGCCAGAGAGGGGTTCTCAACCACGACCCCGCGACTATCGTCTATTGGACCGACGTGCTCTCTGGCCCCAAGCCAGAGAGGGGTTCTCAACACCGGATGGACCACGCTCACCTCCAATCTCGGCGCACGTCCGGGCCGGGCGGCGGGCCCGGGCCCTGGCCGACACGGAGGCTGACGCGTTGCTCGCCCGTCGTGTCGTCCCGCTGCGCCGGGCATGGGACCCAGCCACGACCGGGTACGTGTTCATCGACGGCACCGGCGCGCCCATGGTGGCCTCCGAAACCGCCGGGCGGGCGGGTAAAAGCCCGGACGGACGTTCCCACACCCGTGAAGTAAAAATCGGCCGGTTCTCCACCCAGACCCGCACCGACCACCACGGACACCTTGTCCTTGATCCCGACTCGACCAGTTACACCGCCACGTTCGACCCCGCCCACCAGTTCGGCGCCCGGCTCGCCGCAGAAGCCCTGCGCCGCGATTTCGCCCACGCGCCACGGCTCGCCGTCGTCGGTGACGGAGCCCCCTGGATCTGGAGCCTCGCCGACCAGTTATGGCCCCAGGCCCGCCACATCGTCGACTCCTATCATGCCTGCCACCACGCCGTCGACCTGGCCAACCTTCTCACACCCCTCCTCGGACCCCGCCGTGACGAGTTCGCTTGAGTTGACGGTGGTAGTCTATGGCGTATAACGCTCTCATGCTGAACTAGAGCTGGAGAGGGGTTCTCAACGTGTTGTAGTTGTTGTATGGGTGTCAATATGCACAGTGCTGTCGTGGACGCCCGCCGGTTTCCGGTTCGACGCGGATGTGACGGCTTGTGGCGGACCGGCCAGGGCTGTGGCGACATGGCGACGGCCAGTGATATCTGGCTGACCTGGATTGCAGTTTTGACAATTTACTCAGTACGGTTCGCAATTTGCGCGACGTACTGAGTAAAATGTCCACCATGTACCAACGTGCCCTCGTCCAGCAACTGCGCGGCCGCCTCCAAGAACCACGGCGGTTCATCCAGATCGTGGTGGGACCGCGTCAGACTGGAAAGACCACGGCGGTTGATCAGGCCATCGCGGGGCTGGGGCTCGCCGCCCACGTCGTGAGCGCTGACGATCCGACCATCCTGGATGCGGAGTGGGTCCGGCGCGAGTGGGACACGGCACGCTCCCTGCAGGCCAGTGTCGACCAGCCAGCGGTATTGGTCATCGACGAAATCCAGAAAATCGACCAGTGGTCCGGCCTGGTGAAGCTGCTCTGGGACGAAGACAGCCGGGCGGGCCGCTCGTTACTCGTCGTCCTGACCGGCTCCTCCCCGCTGCTTCTCCAGCGCGGCCTGGCCGAGTCACTGGCGGGTCGTTTCGAGGTGCTGCACTGCCCCCACTGGAACTTCGCGGAGTGCCGGGAGGCGTTCGGGTACACCCTCGATGACTTCCTCTTCTTCGGCGGGTACCCCGGCGCGGCGGTCCTGCACGGCGACGAGACGCGATGGGTCCGCTACCTCGGCGCCTCAATCGTGGAACCGACGATTTCCCAAGACGTCCTCGCGATGGGCGAGATCCGAAAACCGGCGCTGCTGCGGTCGCTCTTCATTCTGGGAGCCACGTACTCCGCCCAAGAGTTGTCGCTGACCAAGGTCCAAGGCCGGCTCCAAGACGCGGGCAACACCGCTACGCTCGCCCACTACCTCACGCTTCTCGACAAGGCCGGGATGCTCACCGGCCTGCCGAAGTTCCAGCCGACGCCGCTCGCGACCCGGGCGAGTTCGCCGCGGTTCATGGTCTACGACACCTCGCTCATGGTGTACGCGACTGGTGCCTCGCGCCGCCGTCTTCTGGATGACTCCACACTTCGGGGTCACTTGGTGGAGAGCGCAGTGGGAGCGTACCTGCTGGCGCGGGGCGCCGAGGAGGGTTTCGCGGTGTCGTACTGGCGTGAACGAGCCCAAGAGGTCGACTTCGTCATTCAGCGGGGGACGGCTGTGACGGCGATTGAAGTCAAGAGTGGCGGGGTGAAGACGCCGCACGGGTCGCTGGCGTTTATGAAGGCCTTTCCGAAGGCGCGCGGGATCGTCGTCGGCAGTCCGGCTTACCCGCTCGCCGACGTTCTGGCCGGCCGCGTACCGCTGTTCGGCTAGCGGTTCGGTACCGGCGCGCGGTCAGGATAGTCTTAACACTTGGCCTGCCATCCGGGCAGGTGGGCGGGCTGACCCGCCGAACGAGAAAGAAGGCTTCATGGCCAGCACACTGGACAATGTCATCAACCTGGCGAAGCGGCGCGGGTTTGTCTACCCCTGTGGGGAGATCTACGGCGGTACGCGGGCGGCCTGGGACTACGGCCCCCTCGGCGTCGAACTGAAGGAGAACATCAAGCGCCAGTGGTGGCGCGCCGTCGTCACCTCCCGCGACGATG
>JAIRVA010000077.1 GCA_031254155.1 Propionibacteriaceae bacterium | reverse complement strand
GAGTCCTCGTCGAGCGGCTTGAAGGGGGTGTTGCGGTCCGGGTCGGAGGTCTCGACCACGGCCACGACCTTGGCCGGGTCGACGCGCAGAGTCGTCTGCCCGATGCGGTCGCCCGGGGTGAGGATCGGGATGGGGACGTTGTGGGGTGGCAGCTGGACGCCGTAATAGCAGTCGTGCATGCCGATCAGGTCCTCGGACTGCCACGAGTTGACCTCGAGGATCACCCGCTCCGCGCAGTCGAGGTAGACGTTGTTGTTGCCGATGGAGGAGGACGGTACGAGTTCGCCGTCCGCGGTGATGGCCGACACCTCGATGATCGCCACGTCCAGCGGGCCGTGGAAGCCCTGCCGGACCTGCGGCCCGGAGTGGGAGAGGTGGATGTCGGAGTAGTCGGAGATGCCCTTGTTGATGGCCGTCCGCATGGCCGGGTCCGACTGGTAGGGGGTACGGTACGCGAGCCCGCCGGTCTCCGCGAGGACGCCGTCCAACTCGGGGGCGGTCGACGCGCCGGTGTACAGCCCGACGCGGAACTCCTCGCCCGCCGCGTGGGCCTCCCGGATGCGGTCAGCCAGCGCGCGGGGCAGCTCTTTCGGATAGCCGGCGCCCGTGAAGCCGGAGACGCCGATCTGGTCGCCGTCGTGGATGAACGTGGCCGCCTCGGTGGCGGTCATGACTTTGGCCTGGAACTGGGGGGAGTTGATCCTCGACATTGCGTGTCCTTTCTCACTGACTGCTGACGACACAGCGTAAATCAGCACTTCCCTAGATTATCGGAGATGACCGCGTCGTGCAGTACCGATTGACAAAGCCGAGGTTTGGTACGGGTTTCCTCCGGGTTTCCAGCGGCGGAACGATGGTAACCCATACCAAACCGCTCGTATCCTTCCTTAGTGGCATCTGAGAGTCTGGTTCGTACGGTGGGTGACACGACACGAACTAAAGGAGCCACCCCATGAGTGCCACCAGCACACCTCACCAATCCAGAAGCCTCGTCGGCATTATCGTACCCATCATCTTGATGGTTCTGTCGCTCGGCGGCATCGCCGCCACAGTGATCATCTCGAATCACAATGGTTCGGCACCAACCGTGGCCAGCCGTAGCAACCTACCCAGCGGGAACATGACGAACGGCACCCTGCCCTCCGGGGTGCCCACCGACATCCCGACGGCCGGCCAGGCGCGTACCGTCCCGAACGGCCAAACCGGCCAGAACAACCAGTGGGTCATCCAGGGCCGTGGCGGCCTGGGCATACCCTCGCGGGGCGGCGTCACCGGCTTCGGGATCGTCGTCCTCGGCGGATGTGCCGCCGTCTTCGGCGGCAGCGCCGTCTTCCTGGCCATGACCCTGGCCGGCCGCCGGAGGAACAATCCTGCACCGGTCCCGGCCGCTCCCGTCGCCGGAGCGTGGGTGAATCCAGCACCGCCGGCACCGTACGCGGAGCCCGCGCCAACGCCGTACACCCAGCCCGGCGCGACTAACCCGCCGGTTCAGCCCGTACCGCCGGTTCAGCCCACCACCCCGTCGACGGCACCCACGCCACCGCCCGCCCCCGCTGGAGACGATGCCCCCATCATCTGATCTCCACCCCTGCCGCAGGACCCCGGAACTCTCTCTCCGGGGTCCTGCCCTTTTCGCCGAGTCTCCGTCAAAACCGGGCTGGCACAGTTCGCCGCCGCCCGGCCGGTGGTTACCCCATGCGACAATGGGAGCATGTTGTACGCCAAAACGACGCGGGCGATCCCGCAGGTTGTGTCGGATGTGGGCTTCTTTGTCTGGGTCGCACTGTGGGTTTTTCTGGCCAACCAGGTGCGGTACGGGGTGGGGTTGTACGCCCAGGCGGTGACCGACGCGGAGGCCAATGCGACGGATCTGGCCACGGCCCTCAAGCTGTCGACCGACTCGCTCACCGCCGTCCCCGTCGTGGGCGACCTGCTCGCCGCCAGCCTGGCCCCGACCGCCGACTCGCTCGCCGGCCTCCCGGCCACCCTGCACGAGGTGAGCCAACTGCTCGAGGCCACGGCCGTCGTCCTCGCGGTGATCGCGTTCGTCATTCCCGTCGTCGTGTACGTCTGCCTGTGGCTGCCCCGGCGGGTCGCCTTCGTCCGGGAAGCCAGCGCCGGAAAACACCTCGCGGCGGCGGAGTCCTCCCCCGAACTGTTCGCGCTCCGAGCGATCGCCCACGCCCCGCTGCGCGACCTCCTGGCGGTCACCCCGGACCCGATGGGCGCCTGGAAACGGGGCGATCCCACCGTCATCCGCCAGCTCTCGCGCCTAGAACTCGCACGCCACGGGGTCAAGCCGCGAACTTGAGCGTACCTCGCTCAACTCCATTTGACTCTCGTACTTGAGCGCACTAGACTCAACCTTCGGTACGTGCCACAGGGGTACGTCAGGAACATCACATGGAGGAATCATGGCTCGTGCAGTCGGCATCGATCTGGGAACCACCAACTCATGCGTCGCCGTACTCGAAGGCGGCGATCCCACTGTCATCCCGAACGCTGAAGGTGCCCGCACGACACCGTCCGTCGTCGCGTTTGCCAAGGGCGGTGAAGTCCTGGTTGGCGAGGTCGCCAAGCGCCAGGCCGTCACGAACGTCGAGCGGACGATCCGCTCGGTCAAGCGCGAGATGGGGACGAACTGGAGCCAAGAGATCGACGGCAAGACCTACAAGCCGCAACAGATTTCGGCCTTCGTCCTGCAGAAGCTGAAGCGGGACGCTGAGGCCTACCTCGGTGAGAAGGTCACCAACGCCGTCATCACCGTCCCGGCGTACTTCTCCGACGCCCAGCGCCAGGCCACCAAGGAAGCCGGCGAAATCGCGGGCCTCACGGTCGACCGGATCATCAACGAGCCGACGGCCGCCGCGCTCGCGTACGGCCTTGACAAGGGCGACAAGGAACAGACGGTGCTCGTGTTCGACCTAGGTGGCGGTACGTTTGACGTCTCGCTGCTCGAAATCTCGGACGGCGTGTTCGAGGTCAAGGCCACCAACGGCGACAACCGTCTGGGCGGCGACGACTGGGACCAGCGGGTCGTGGACTGGCTCGTCAAGGAGTTCAAGAACAACCACGGTATCGACCTCTCCAAGGACAAGATGGCCCGCCAGCGCCTGCAAGAGGCCGCCGAGCGCGCCAAGATTGAGCTCTCGTCCGCGCCGGAGACGCAGATCAACCTGCCGTACATCACCGCCGGGGCCGACGGCCCGCTGCACCTCGACGCCCACCTGACCCGCGCCGAGTTCCAGCGCCTGACCCAGGATCTCCTGGACCGCTGCCGCGCGCCGTTCAACGCGGTGATCGCCGATGCCAAGACCTCGGTCTCGAAGATCGATCAGGTCATCCTCGTCGGCGGCTCCACCCGGATGCCCGCGGTCGTCGACCTCGTCAAGGAACTCTCCGGCAAGGAGCCCCACAAGGGCGTCAACCCGGACGAGGTCGTGGCGCTGGGCGCCGCGCTGCAGGCCGG
>JAIRVA010000027.1 GCA_031254155.1 Propionibacteriaceae bacterium | reverse complement strand
CCGCCCGGCGCGCCTTGCGCCGCTCGCTCAGCTCGTCGGTCCACACCTCGTCGACACGGCTCGTCGGCAGCTCGACCAGCGTACCTTCGATGTCGTTCCAGACCCCGCCGAGGTCAATGGCGAACATCGCCTGGCCGCCCTTGACGAGGTCGATGATCTCGCGGTCCTCCGTACACTCGAACACCGACGTCCCATCCGACATCAGCGTCGTGGACGTGATGTCGACCCGGCGCGAGCGGAGGTACGAGATCGCCAGGCGGATGTGCGGCAGGGCGATGCCGGCGTCGATGAGATTCTTGATCACCTTAAGCAGTAGGAGGTCGCGGAAGCTGTAGAGACGCTGGCTGCCCGAACCCTCGGCGGAGCGGATCTCCGGGGTCACGAGGCCGGTGCGCGCCCAGTAGTCGAGCTGGCGGTACGTGATGCCGGCCGCCTGACAAGCGACGGGACCCCGGTAGCCCACGTCCTCGCTCACCGCCGAGTAGTCACCCTCGAAGAGGGTGTCCTGGCCATAATCATCAAGCCGGTCCATGTCGCCTTCCCATCGCGTCGATGGGGAAAACGCTATGTCAGACCGGCCCCCGCATCAACGACCACGAGCCCCAAGAAGGCGTGGCGGCCCCAAGTCTGCACATCAGGTTGAGACCTCACGTGACGTGGTCCAGGCCGACCTGGAGCAGCGCGGCGTGAGCCTGCATCATCAGTTCCGCGATGTCGTACGTCACCCGGCGGGCGACGTCCGGCCGCCGGGCGTACAGGGCGGCGGCCTGGGTGATCAACTCGACCTCCCGGTCGGCGGCCGCCTTCACCACGCGGATCTGGCGCGCCTCGATGCCGAGCGGGGCCAGTTTGACCGCGACGCTCGCCAGGGCGAGCGCCTCCCAGCCGTAGAACGCGGTCCCGCGGCGCAGCCGGATGAGCCCCTGCCGCTCCATCTCGATGAGCGTGGCCTCGGACAGCCCGCTGCGGTGGAGCAACTCCTCGCGGGTGAGCCAGGCGGACGGCTGCGACCCCTTCACCGACGGCGACGCCTCGACGTGGACCGGCTTCGGCGGTTCCACCGGCTCCGGCGAGGTCGGTTCGATCCCCTGGTCGATGAGGCTCAGGTTCTCCCGGATCACCTTGAGGGGCAAGTAGTTGTTCTTCTGGGCGCTCAAAATGTAGCGCAGGCGCTCGACATCGGCTTTCGAGTACCGCCGGAACCCCGACGGCGCCCGCTCCGGGGTGACCAAGCCCTCCGCTTCCAGGAAGCGGATCTTGGTGATGGAGATGTCCGGATACTCGCCCTTCAGCAGTTCCAGAACCTTCCCGATGGCGAGGCCGGGCGCGGCCATTACTCGATCCCGGACGACCCGAGGAAGAACACCATCCGGTACTTGCCAATCTGGACCTCATCGCCGTTGCGCAGCAACGTCGGTTCCTTCAACAGGCGGCGGTTCACGTACGTACCGTTGAGGGAACGGACATCCTCAATGACGAACGATCCCTGCTCGCGGACGAACGCCGCGTGTGACCGGGACACCGTGATGTCGTCGAGGAAGATGTCGGAACGCGGGCTCCGGCCGACGACCGTCCGGTCGTCGCGCAACAAGAACCGTGCCCCGGTCCCCGGCCCCTTCAGGACCACGAGCAGCGCCGACCCGGCGGGCAGCGCCTCGATGGCCTTGATGTCGTCGCTGTTGAGCTCGTTGGTCAGCGTTTGGTCGTCCATGACAGGCATAGTGGTCGTCGACTCGACCGCCCCCAGCTTTTCGCCGCACCGGGAGCAGAACCGGGCCTCGTCCCCCATCTCGCACCCGCAGGCCGGACACAGGATCATATCAACTCCTTAGTCAAGTTGCCCGGTGTAGGTGTTCGCGTCGAGCAGGTCCTCCAGCTGGGCCGGGTCACCGAGTTCGATCTCGAACAGCCAGCCGGCCCCGAACGGGTCCTGGCTGACCAACTCGGGGTGGTCCTCTAGTTCGGTGTTGACCGCGCACACGACGCCCTGCACCGGGGCGAAGACCTCCGAGACCGACTTCGTCGACTCCAGTTCGGCGACCGCGTCGCCGGCGTTCACCTCGTCGCCTGCCCCGGGCAGGGAGACAAACACAATGTCGCCCAAGGCTTCCGCGGCGTAGGAGGTGATACCCACCCGCGCGATTGATTCGTTGCCGACCTTGACCCACTCGTGGTCGGTGGTGTAGCTCAGGTCTTCGGGATAATCGGTCATGTCACTCCTTCATCGTTCTCCATCATTCTCTCGCATCAATGCCCCTCGTGGCACCCCTTTTCCCCCGCATGTTGGTGAATCATCCCACGAGCGGCGCCCGGCGGATGAACCAGATCCCCTGGTACATGTACAAAATCGCCGCCCACCAGTAGAAGACGGTCCCCCACAGCACTACGGCCCAGCCGAACACCGCGAAGACCGGCGCCGCCCCGAAGGACAGCCCGCCGAGCAGGACGAACGGGAAGGCGTACAGCAGGCAGAACGTCGCGATCTTGCCCAGGAAGTGGACGGGCAGGCTGGAGTACCCGCGGGCGCGCAACGCCGGGATCAGAGTGGCCAGCATGACATCGCGGGCCACGAGGACGATCACCAGCGCCCACGGCAGGATGCCGCGCACGGCCAGGCCGATGATGATGGCCAGGATGTACGACCGGTCGGCGATCGGGTCGAGCACCTGCCCGAGCCGGGAGACCTGCCGCCACTTCCGGGCGAAATACCCGTCCAGGAAGTCGGTGACTCCGGATACGGCCAGGACGGCGACCGCCACCCCGTCCAGTTTCGCCCCGAGCAGGAACCACAAGAAGACGGGAATCCCCGCCAGGCGGATGAAACTCAAGACGTTGGGGACGGTCCACACCCGGGTCGTGTCGAACCGGGGCGGGCGGTCGTCGGTCAGTTCAGCCATCGCCACCCCGCCACGTCCGGGCGAGCAGCTCGCGGGTGTCGGCCAACAACTGCGGGATCGCCTTCGTTTCGGCGATGATCGGGAAGAAGTTCGCGTCGCCCCGCCACCGGGGTACGATGTGCTGGTGCAGGTGCCCGGCCACCCCGGCCCCCGCGACCTCGCCCAGGTTCATGCCGGTGTTGAAACCGGCGGGTTGGGAGGCAGCCCGGAGCACCCGCAGGGAGTGTTGCGTGAGCGCCGCGATCTCCCGGGTTTCTTGCTGCGTCAGACCGGCGTAGTCCGCGACGTGGCGGTACGGGCACACCAGCAAGTGGCCGGGGTTGTAGGGGAACAGGTTGAGGATGACGTACGCGGTCTCGCCCCGGTGGACGATCAGCCCCGCCTCGTCGCTCTTCACCGGGGCGGCGCAGAACGGGCACTCCGTCGCCGCCGGGGCGTCGTTGTGCGAGTCGATGTACGCCATGCGGTGGGGGGTCCACAACCGCTGGAGGCCGTCGTCGACGCCCACCAGACCGGTGACCGGTTCGGCCGCGTACTCGCCCGTCATCGTCGCTCCGCGATGGTGGTGACGATCTCGGCGACGGCCTCGGCGACGGGCACGCCGTTCTTCTGCGTACCGTCCCGGTAGCGGAAGGACACCGCGCCCAGGCCGACGTCCTCCGCCCCCGCGATCAGCATGAACGGCACCTTCTCCCGCGTGGCGTTGCGGATCTTCTTCTGCATCCGGTCCTCGGAGTCATCCAGTTCGACCCGGACCCCCTTGGCCTTGAGCTGGCCGAGGACGCCGGCCAGGTAGTCGTTGAAGTCCTGGGCGACCGGGATGCCCACCACCTGGACCGGGCTCAGCCAGGCCGGGAAGGCCCCCGCGTAGTGCTCGGTCAGGACGGCGAAGAACCGCTCGATGGAGCCGAACAGGGCGCGGTGGATCATGACGGGGCGCTGGTGGCTGCCGTCGGGCGCGGTGTACTCCAGCTCGAACAGCTCCGGCAGGTTGAAATCCAGCTGGATCGTCGACAACTGCCAGGTCCGCCCGATGGCGTCTTTCACCTGGACGGAGACCTTCGGGCCGTAGAAGGCCGCGCCGCCCGGATCGGGGACGAGGGTGAGGCCCGACTCCTCGCCGACCTCCTTCAGGGTCCGGGTGGCCTCCTCCCAGACCGCGTCCGGGCCGACGCTCTTCTCCGGGTTCCGGGTCGACAACTCCAGATAGAAGTCCTCGAAACCGTAGTCACGCAGCAGCCCGAGCACGAACGTCAGCAGCGAAGCCAGTTCGTCCTTCATCTGCTCGCGGGTGCAGTAGATGTGCGCGTCGTCCTGCGTGAAGCCCCGCGCCCGGAGCATGCCCTGGACGACACCCGACTTCTCGTACCGGTAAACGGCACCGAACTCGAACAACCGCAAGGGCAACTCGCGGTAGCTGCGCTGGCGCGAGCGGAAGATGAGGTTGTGCATCGGGCAGTTCATCGGCTTGAGGTAGTAGTCCTGCCCCGGTTTGCGGATCGTCCCGTCCTCGTTCCGCTCCTCGTCGAGGTGCATCGGCGGGTACATCCCGTCGGCGTACCACCCGAGGTGCTGCGAGATCTCGAACAGGCGGCCCTTGGTGATGTGCGGGGTGTTGACGAAGCTGTAGCCGGCCTCGAGGTGGCGCTGGCGGGAGTAGGCCTCCATCTCCAGCCGGACGATCCCGCCCTTCGGGTGGAAGACCGACATGCCGGGCCCGATCTCTTCGGGGAAGCTGAACAGGTCGAGTTCGGCGCCGAGCTTGCGGTGGTCGCGCTTGGCGGCCTCCTCCAGCCGGGTCTGGTAGGCCACGAGGTCCGCCTTCGACGCCCACGCCGTGCCGTACACCCGCTGCAACGTGTCGTTCTTCTGGTTCCCGCGCCAGTACGCGGCGGAGGTCTTCGTGAGGGCGACCGCCGGGATGTACCCGGTGTGGGGGACGTGCGGCCCCCGGCAGAGGTCCTTCCAGGCCACGCTTCCGTCGCGGCGGACGTTGTCGTACATCGTCAGCTCGCCGCCGCCGACCTCGACGGACGCCCCGTCCGTGGCGGTGGCGTTGCCCTTATCAGCGATGAGTTCGAGCTTGTACGGCTCGGCCGCCTCTTCGAGGCGCGCCGCCTCTTCGGTGACAACCCGACGGACGAAACGCTGGCGCTCCTTGATGATCCGTGCCATCCCCTTCTCGATCGCCTTGAGATCTTCGGGGGTCAGCGGGTCGACGCGGAAATCGTAGTAGAAGCCGTCTTCGATGGGCGGGCCGATCCCGAGCTTGGCCGCGGTGAAGATCTCCTGCAGGGCCTGCGCGGTGACGTGGGCGGCCGAGTGGCGGATGATCGCGAGCCCCTCCGCCGAGGTGGCGGGGACCGGCTCGACGGTGTCGCCGTCGGCCAGGGCGACCGCGAGGTCGACGGTCGTCCCGTTGCGCCTCATCGCCACGATACCCCGGTCCTGGCCCCACAACGTGAGCCCCGTGGTACCCTCGTCCACCACCTCCGGGGTCGGCGTCGCACCTAGGCTGAGGGTGAGGGTGATGGACATCGAAGCTTCCTTTCTCGTGCACACCAGAACTATTCTGCCCGATTCCACCGCCAGTTGGCGTATCCGACGCGGCAACGGGCCGAACCAGCGACATCCAGCAAGAGTGTGGTTTACGCCGCCGTGGTGAGTTTGAGGTGGATGACGCCGTAGTCGTACGCCTTGCGCCGGTAGACGACGGAGGGCAGCGACGTGTCCGCGTCGACGTACAGGAAGAAGTCGTGACCGACGAGCTCCATCTCGTCCAACGCCTGGGCGAGCGTGAGCGGGGCCGACCAGAACAGCTTCTCGCGGACGACCATCGGGCCGTCGCCGTGGATCTCCAACCCGCCGACCTTCTTCACGGGCACTGCCTCCGCCACCGGCGCGGGTACGACCGGGACCTCGATGGCGGGCTCGACGAAGCCGACCTTGCGCAGGTTACGGTGCGTCCGGCGGCGGTCCTGCGCCTTCTTCAGCCGGATCTTGAGATGGTCGAAGGCTTCGTCGAACGCCTGCGACTTGTCGTCGGCGAGCGCTTCGGCGCGGACGACCGGCCCCTTGCCGATCAACGTGATCTCGACACGTACGGCCTCCCCCGAGCCCCGCGTCTCCGCCTGAGCCTGTACCTCTGCCCGTATAACCTTGTCAACACGGGAATCCAACTCCGCCATCTTTCTGGCGACCTGTTCACGGAAACTGTCGGTAACCTGTATCCTGCGTCCGGTGATGGTGACATCCATGATTCCTCCTTGGCTTGGGTCCCGATGTTGGGAGTATCCCTCACATTAGCCGCTGCTCCCCCAGTTGGGTAGTAGAAGGGCCAGGTTTTGCTGATTTCCGCCCGTCCGCAGGGTCGTGGCGGCGACGGTGGCGAGCCCGACGGGCGGGATACCGACGGCCGTCAAAGCGCGTACGCTTTCCTGCAAACTGGCGCCCGTCGTGACGACGTCATCGACCACCACCAGCCACCGGGCGGACCGGGGCCGGACCGCCCCGAGTGAACCCGTCAGGTTGCGCTGGCGCTCCGCCGCGACGAGGCCACCCGGGTCCTGAACCGCCCGGAGCTGGCGGAGCGCCGGTTCGGCGCGCGTGGTGAGACCGGCGCGGGCGAGGTGCCGGGCGGCGGTGTTCGCGAGGGTGGACGTGAAGTCCAGCCCGCGTTCCCGGACCGCCGCGGGGGCCGAGGGCACGGGTACGAGCAGGCCCGGTCCGGCGAGCCCCAGGGCGTCCGCCAGCCCCGCCACGGCCAGGGCCAGTCGCTGGGCGAGCAGCGGGAGCGCGTCATGGCGGTGATGGTCCTTGGCCTGGGAGATGATCCGCGTGAGCGGGTCCGCGTACTCCCCCGCCGACCAGAGCGGCATGTCGAGGACCGCACGGAAGCGCTCGCCGATCACGCCCGCGCCGATCCAGCGCGCACACCCCGCGCACACCCCGCTCCCAGGGCGCGCGCACCCCGGACAGGCGCCCTGGACCAGCAGGTCGGCGGCGGCATCAATGAAACCCACACCGAAGACCATGGCGGCGCGGGACCGCGACACGCACAAAACCGCGCCGAGTTTTTTGGCGGTACGGGGTACCGGATCTGGGGGGCTAGGACACCGGGACCGGGGTACCAAGACTGGGACACCGGGACTGTCCTCTCCCCCCACGCCCCCCGCTCCCCCTCCACCCCCGGCAATTCCCACAATCCACCCCCCCAGGCAGGCCCGGCGAACAGTGTTGTGGGGTTATGACACCCATTTACGCCCGGGCACCCGGC
>JAIRVA010000019.1 GCA_031254155.1 Propionibacteriaceae bacterium | reverse complement strand
AATCGAAGAAGCCCTTGAACATCCAGGTACAAAACGGCAGCGACATGACGACGTACAAGATGATCGCCGGGTACGGCGTGTTGAGCAGCCCGATGATGCGGAACAGGACGAACAACGCGATGACGGACAAGACGATCGGGAATAGCTGGAAGGCCATCAGAACCGACGACCACACGTTGTTCACCCGCGTCTTGTAGCGCGACAGGGAATAGCCCGCGCAGCCCGACGCAATCAGCGTGAACAGCGTCGCGAAGACGGCGATGATGATGGAATTGCGGAACCACAAGGGAAAATCTGTGTTCTGCAGGACGGCCGCATAGTTGGCCACCGTGACATCCTTCGGGAGCAGGGTCGAGCCCTTGAGGATGGCGGTGGTCGGGCGGAACGAGTTGATCGCGGTCAGGATGAGCGGCATGTTGGTGATCAGCATGACGACCAGCAAGACGATGGAGAGGGTCCAGGCCCGGACCCGCTTCCGGCGCAGTTGGCGGTTGACATCGACGGTTAGCGTACTCATGACAGATCATCCGCTCTCTTCTGCAGCTTGAGCATGAAGTACGACAGGACGCCCAAGACGATGAGGGTCAGTACGGCCGAGGCGGAACCCGTACCGAGGTTGCGATAGATCGCCTCGTCGAACGAGAAGACCATGAGGTTGCGGGCGTTGGGCGAGTTGTTCGTCAACAGGTACGGGGTCTCGTAGTCGTTGACCGACCAGATCGTCATCAGGACCCACAGGATGGAACTCATCGGCAGGATCTGGGGCCAGGTGACGTTCCAGAACTTCTGCCAGCGGTTGGCGCCGTCGATGTCCGCAGCCTCGTCCAACACCGTGTCGAGCGACTGCAACGTCGCCATCAGGGAGACGAGCATGAACGGGAAAGACCGCCACGCCTTGGCGACAATGGTGGCGACCACGGTCGCCGTCGGGTTGTTGAAGAAGAAGATGGTGTCGAACCCGAAGAAGTTCAGCACCTGGTTGACCGCGCCGTGCTCGTCCTGCATCATCCAGCGCCAGGCGGTCATACCGACGATGGGCGGTACGACCCAGGGCAGGATGAAGCCGGCCCGGATGAACCCCCGCAGGGGAATGTCCTTGACGAGCAGTAGGGCGAGCCCGAGGCCGATGCCGTACGACAGGATCACCCCGCCGGCGGCGAAGACGACGGAGAACTTGACCGCCGACCAGAAGTTCGGATCGGCGAGCACGGCCCCAAAGTTCTTGAGGCCCACCCAGCCCTGGCTCGGCTTCGTCGTTTTCCCCTTCTGGAAGGAGTAGAGGATGCCTTGGACCAGCGGGTACAGCTGGGCCAACCCGAGCAGCAAGATGCTCGGCAGGGCGAGATTGATGCTCAGCAGACGATCCCGCCGCGTCTGCATGTCCGAGGCGCTGCCCGGACCTCGTCTAGCCATGGTGTCTCCTTCGACAACGCTACGCTGGCGCTGGGAGGGCCCCCACGGGATGACCCATGGGGGCCCCACCGCTCAAAAGTTTACTTGCCTTCGTCCACGAAACCTTGGATCTTGGTCTGCGCGTTCTGGACGAGGGTTTGGACATTCTGGCCGGAGAACAGCCCGCGCTCGAGGTCGAGCATCGTGGAGTCGCCGTCGATGGTGTTCATGGCGCCGAAACCCGCTGGCGCCTTGGTGAACAGCGGCTGGGCGATCGGCGGACCCCAGGTCTTGATCGAGTCGCGGTACAGGAACGCCTTGTCGAAGTCCGGGTTGGCGTCGATCGAAATGCGGGGGCTGACACCCGAGGCACCCGCCAGCATGAGGTCGCCGCCGACGGAAGACCAGTAGTCGATGAACTTCAGGACAGCGTCCTTGTGGCCGCGCTCTTCGGCCTGCTTGTAGGCCATAATGCCGTTGGTGAAGTACAGGCCGAGCTTGTGGCCCTGGCCGTCATCCAGAACGGGGAGGACCTTGGCCACCTTCTGCGTGTCGGCGGAGAGGCGCTGGCCGATGGAGGGGGAGTCCATGACAAACGCCGCCTTGCCCTCGTCGAACATCGCGATGGCTTCGTCCTGGGTGATGGTCGTCGCCGTCGGGTTGATGCAGCCGGAGCCGCCCTGACCCATGGAGGAGATGTAGTTGAGCGCCTCCAGTTCGCGCGGTGCCGTCAGCGCAGCGTTGCCCTGTTCGTCGAACATGCCGGCGCCGTACGCAATGCCCTGCATGAACGTCCAGTGCGGCGTACCACCGTCGGCGATGCCGTAGGTGTCCGAACCCAGCGCGTGCACCGCGTCGCAGGCCTTCTTCAGGTCCTCGTACGTCTGGGGCACGCCCACACCGGCCTTCTCCAGGAGGTCCGTGCGGTAGAACCACACGCGGATGTCGGTCGCCCACGGGATGGCGAGGTAGTCACCGTTGCTGTCGAGGTAGTAGTCCATGTACCCCTCTTTGAAGTCCTTGATCGTGCCGTCCGTCTTCCACTGGTCGACGAGGTCATTCAACGGCATGATCGCATCGGCGTCCTGCTGGAGACCGAAGGGCTGGAAGCCGCCACCCGTGGAGACATCGGGCGCCTCGTTGGCGCCAACCGCCTGCGCGAAGGTCTGGTACCAGTTGTCCCACGTCTTGAGGGTGTAGTTGACCTTGATCCCGGGGTTCTGGTCTTCGAACTTCTTGACGAGTTCCTGGGCCTTGACGTCGTACGTGCCCGTCGGGCCCCACGCCATATCCCAAAACTCAAGCGTGACATCCCCGGCACTGCCGGTCGTCCCGGTGGCTGCTCCACCCGTGGTACCGCTATCCGAAGGGGTGCTGCCGCACCCGGCGAGCGCGGCCAGGCACGCGGCGGCGAGGAAACCGACGGCGGCGACGCGAATCCTGCGATGGGTTCTCATTGTCCATATCCTTTCAGCTGGTGTGTAGTTGTGACCGGCTCTGTCCCCCGTGCACATCGGCTGGCGGACCTTGCTCAGCCAGCGGAAGCCCCTCCGCCCTGGAAACGCTTCCATTTCGAAGCGTTTCCCCACCCATCCGGCTCTGGAATAGATGCGAAGAATGCTTCTGTCAAGGCAGAGTACTACGTTTTATGTCCCCATGGCGAGCGTCTAACATAACGATTCCGTAACGAATTGGGTCCGCCACGTCACTCGCCGTACACCTGCCGTACCAACTCGATCAACTCGGCCGCCGTCAGACCCAACTCGCGGTAAAAGGCGAGGTCCTTCTCGAGCCGTTCCAGCGCGATTGCCTCGCGCTTGCTGCCAAGGCCCCCGGGCGGGTGACACGAGACGAACGTCCCCCGGCCGACAACCGTGTCGATGAACCCGGCCCGCGCCAGCTCCTCCCAGGCCTTCTTCACTGTGATGACGGACACCGCCAGTTGCCGGGCGACGGTCCGGATCGGCGGCAGAGTCGTCCCCCCGGCCAGGTCCCCCTTGAGGATCTGGGCCGCGATCTGCTCCGCGATCTGGACGTAGATCGGCTTGTCGGAGGCCGGGGAGAGAACAATATCCATGGGTCAGATGTCGATCCTCGCAATGTTGGCCTGCCCCTTGCGCAGGCCCACGTACGTGAGTCCGGCGTACAACAGCACTCCGGCGGTGAAGATGACCACCTGGTAACCGGGGTGCCCCAGGCCGCGGTCGTTCAGGACGGCGAGGGCCGGCAGTACGGCGACGAGCGTCGTGGTCACACCGCCGACGAGGGTCGCGATCACCATCCCGCCCAGCATGGGCCAGAGCATGCGGTACGCCCAGGTGTACGAGGTGGCGACGAAGATGACGTTGAAGACGCCGTACATGAGGAGCATCAGCCCGAAGAACGCCAGGTTGGTGTTCATGCCGGCGGCGTTGCCGTCGTACAGCCAGTACCGCGCCACCGCCACCGGTGCGCCCAGAACGAGCGAGGCCAGTTCCGTGATGATGATCGTCGTCGTCCGCGCGGTGACGATCCCCGTCTTCGGCACGGGCAGCGCGGCGGCGAAGGCCAGGTCCTGGTTCCCCTTGTCCGACTGGGTGAGCGTCATGTAGAAGAAGAACCCGTAGAAGAAGGCGAAGACGAACGGCCACTGCGGGATGAACAGCAGCAAGGGGCCGAGCAGCCACGCGTACATCCAGGGGGTGACGTTGAGGCGAAACTCCTTGTAGATGAGAGTCTTGATCATTTCGTGGCTCCTGTCGTCGCCTGGCCCCGTTCGACAAACACCATGATCTGCTCGATGTCCGGGACCGACACTTCCAGGCCCGCGACCGCCGCGGCGTCGGCCGTCTTGGTCAGACCGGTGAAGCCCAGGTCGGTGATCCTGGACCCGACCAGCGCCGCCTGAACGGCCGGGGTCAGTTGGTCCTTGCGGCCGCCCACCAGCCGGTAGCCGTCGACGAAGTCCGCCGTCTCGGCGCTGGCGATGACGCGGCCCTGCTTGATGTACGTGATGTAGTCCGCGCACTTGTCGAGGTCCGAGGTGATCTGGGTGGAGAACAGGATCGACCGCTCGCCCGCCTCGATGATCTCCCGGAAGACATCCAGCAGGTCGTCGCGGGAGACCGGGTCGAGTCCCGAGGTTGGTTCGTCGAGGATCAACAGCTTCGCGTCATGGCTGAGGGCCAGCGCCAGCGCGTACTTCACACTCATGCCGGCCGACAACTCCTGGACCCGCTTGGTGTCAACGAGGTCGAAGCGCCGGAGGTACGCGCGGTAGGCGGCCTCGTCCCACGTGTCGTAGAAGCGCCGGAAGACGTCGGTGATCCGGGCGAGGCGGAGGCGGGGGTAGTACGCCACGCCGCCGACGGTCAGGCCGATCACCTTCTTCAGTTCCAACTCATGGGCGTAAAAGTCCTGGCCCAACACGGTGACCGTCCCCGAATCCGGGTGGACCAGGTTGAGCAGCGACTTGATCGTGGTCGTCTTCCCGGCCCCGTTGCGGCCGATGAAGCCCATAATGTACCCCGGCGGCAGCGCAAACGAGACATCGTCCAGTTGGAAACTCTCGTAGCGTTTCGACAGGTGCCTGACCTCCAGCAAGTTCACGATTCCTCCCCGAAATTGTGTATATCGTACCTGTACAATATCCCCACTAGGCCGAGCCGTCAAGCCTGCGGGGCGCGAAGCGGGGTCTATCCGCCCACAACTGCCCGTTTCGCGCCCCGCTGGGGTTTGGCGGGGCACGAAGCGGGGTCGCCGACCACGGCGACGCGCTAGGCTACGGATCATGACATCGCAACCTCCGGCCACGGCCGACTACCCATCCGCCCAGGCCGCCGCCCGCTGGCTGGCCGACGCTTTCGGCGTCGACGGGGCAGACATCGGCGTGGTCCTCGGCTCGGGCTGGAGTCCGGCCGCCGAAGCCTGGGGTACGCCACTGGGTACGGTCCCCCTCCGCGACGTCCCAGGCTTCCGCCCGCCCACCGCGCCCGGCCACGAGGGAGTTGCCCGCCACTACCGCTGGGACGACCAGGAGGTCGTCGTCCTCGCCGGGCGGACCCACCTCTACGAGGGCCACGGCCCGGAACCGGTCGTCTACGGAGTCCGGACGCTCGCCGCCCTCGGCGTGACGCGGCTCTGCCTGACCAACGCCGGTGGTACCGTTCACGCCGACTGGCCCCTCGGGACCGTGGCCGCCCTCACCGACCACCTCAACCTAACCTGGACCTCACCCCTCGTCGGCCCGCGGTTTGTCGATCTCGCCCGGGTGTACGACCCCGGCCTGCGAGCCGCCGCCCGTACCCTCAACCCCGAGTTGCGGGAGGGGGTGTACGCGATGTTCCCCGGTCCCCACTACGAGACCCCGGCGGAGGTGCGCGCCGCCGCGATCCTGGGTGCCGACATGACGGGAATGTCCACCGTCCTGGAGGCCATCGCCGCCGCCGAGTTTGCCATCCCCACCCTCGCCCTCTCCATCGTCACCGCCCACTCCGCGAGCGGGGAAACCATCGACCCCGCCGAGGTGGTCCGACTGGCCGAGACCTCGGCCCGCCACTACGGCGGACTCATCCGACAGGTGCTCATCTCACCTCGTACATATGCTCGACGTATGGTATCATCGATACCGTCAGGAGAGGAGGTAGCATGACCGCAACTATTCCAGAGCGGACACGGGTGTCGATCTTCAGAAACCGCAACAATCAAGCCGTTCGCATTCCCAAAGACATGAGCTTCCCCGACAGCGTCACGGAACTCGACGTCTCGCGGGTCGGGGACACCGTCATCCTGCGACCTCCCCGTCGAAGTTGGGAGTCTCTGGCTGGCGCGGCCGCCGCCTTAGGTATCGCGGACGACGATCCGTTCTTCGCCTACCTTGAGGAACGCCACGAAGTCGTCGGTCCACCTCGCCCAGTGTTTGATGACATGGACGATTGATGGCCGTCGCATTGTACATGCTGGATACGAACACTTGCTCGTTTGCCATGCGTGGCCAGTTAGCTGTTTTGCGGCGCTTGAAAACGGCGGCCAGGTCGGCCCCCGTTGCGATCTCTGCCATGGTCTACTCCGAGTTGGTAGACGGTACGCTGGGCCCCCGCGCTTCTCCCCGGCTTCCCCCGCTACTGGCTGATCTTCTCGCCTGTCTCAACGACATCATTCCCTGGGATAAGGCGGCCGCCGACCGAACTGCCTTTGTTCGCGCGACGCTGCGCAAGGCTGGCACGCCGATCGGTCACACTGATTCGGCGATCGCCGGGCACGCACTGGCACTCGACGCGGTCCTCGTCACCAACAACACTCGCGAGTTTGCGCGAGTCCCCGGCTTGGCCATTGAGGATTGGGCGACTGGGTAACCCTTACGCCGCCGCCAGGGCCTCATCCAGGGACACGATCTTGAGCAACGGGCCGAACAGGCTCATGATGTAGAGGGCCTGCTTGGTGGTGGGGTCGTCAATGCCGGTGGTCGCCTCCTTGACGACCCAGGTTTCCACCCCGGCATCGGCGGCGGCCAGGGCGGTCGCGATGACACAGCAGTCGGTACTCACCCCGGTCAGGACCAAGCGGCCCGCTTGCCCGGCCAGTTCCGCCAAATCACGTCCCCACTTGGAGAAACACTCGGCGTCCAGCGTGCCTCCCCGCCCGTCCAAGCCCCGGGAGCGACCGGGGAGGTCGGCCAGTTCCGGCACGATGTCCCACAGGGGCGCGTCCGGGGGTTGGAGCGCGAAAGGCCAGTCCGCGAAGTACGGCCGCCAGGCCCCCTGGGGATCGGCGGGCGAGAGGTAGCGGGTGAACACCACGTTCGGGGCGTACGCTTCACACAACCGCCGGGTCGGCTCGATCAACTCGCCGAACCGCGGGGCCGCCCACGGGCTGTCAGCTCCGCCAAATACCGTCTGCATGTCGATGACGACGAGCCAGGTCGCCGGCCCGGTCTCAGCGTACGACCAGGTCATGCCGACTCACCCACGACACGCGCCGGGCGGGCTTCCTGACGGCGCACGGCGCCGCGCCGGAAGACCCACGTACCCAAGAAGCCGATGGCTAGGGCGACCACGACGCCCAGGTTGGCGTACGCCCACCCGCCGTCCTTGCCGCCGAGGATGCCCATGAAGTACCCCTGCCAGTTGAGCCAGGATGCGTACGAGTTCACCACTAGTCCCCAGCCCACAACGGCGGCCACACCGATGATGACGAGCGGGGCCGCTGGCCACGACCCGTACCGGCCCTTCGAATCGAACAGGTCGATCTCGTCGTAGTCCTTCCGCCGCATCAAGACATCGGCCAGCATGATGCCCGCCCAGGCGGCGATGGGGACGCCGAGGGTGATCAAGAACCCCTGGAACACCGTGAAGAACGAGTCCGGTCCGAAGACGATGTAGATCGTACCGGCGATCATGATCGTGCCGTCGATTGCTGCCGCCACCGGCCGCTTCACCGGCAGACCGGCCGCCACCAGCGCCAGACCGGAGGAGTAGATGTCCATCACCGCGCCGCCGACCAGGCCGAGGACGGCGACGAGCATGAACGGCACCAGGTACCACGTTGGCAAGACCGCCGACAGTGCGCCGATCGGGTCGTACGCGTTCATGGCCTCGGCGAGCTTCGCGTCGGAACCGGTCAGCAGGATGCCGAAGAAGACCAGGAGGACGACGGGTGCGGCGGCCCCGAACGTCGTCCAGAAGACGACGCCGCCGGTCGAAGCCTTGCGCGGCAGGTAGCGGGAGTAGTCGGCGGCCGCGTTGACCCAGCCCAGGCCGAACGCTGTCATGGCCAGGATGCCGGCGCCGATCACCATCTCGAAGGACCCCGCGGGGATCGCCGTCAGCGCGCCCAGGTCGACCTTGTTGAAGACCAGCGCCACGTACCCCACGGTCAGCACCGCGGTCACGATCGTGATGACGGTCTGCATCTTCATAATCATGTCGAAGCCGATAATGCCGCCGCCCACGATGAGCACGGCGACCACGACCAGCCCGATGATCTTGATAACATTGCCGTCACCCCAGCCGAGTTCCTTGAAAACCGTGGCGGTCGCCATCGTCGCCATGGCCGTGAGGACGGTCTCCCAGCCGACGGTCAGGATCCAGGAAATGATGGAGGCGATCCGGTTGCCATTTACCCCCATCGCGGCCCGCGACAAGACCATGGTCGGGGCGGAACCCCGCTTGCCAGCCATCGCCACCAAGCCACAAAGGAGGAACGAGAAAACGATGCCGATGGTCCCGGCGATCGCGGCCTGCGCGAACGAGATGCCGAAGCCAAGCACAAACGCGCCATTACAGATGCCGAACACCGAAATGTTGGCGGCGAACCAGGGCCAGAACAGGCCGCTGGGCTTCCCCTTGCGGTCGGTCTCGGCGATGATATCAGCGCCGGCCATCTCGACTTGGATGGCGCTCGACGCCGGTTGAGCGGTGTCAGACATGATTTCCTTCCCCCGTGAAACTCGGGCTACCCTTGGGGAACCACTGATCTACCATGTGCCGCCATCCGAACACCCGGACGGGCGATCTCCGCCTCCCACATGGTGCGGTGGACATCCAGTCCACGTACACCATATGGAAGACGGATCTCACTCCGCCGGACGCCCGGCTGGCGACACAGCATAGATCAGCACTTCCCTTGCGTAGTATCCTAACCCGCTGAGCGCCGCTGGGGAAAGTGCCTTAAGTTTCGTGGCGACGCTTCTGGTACCGCCCGAGGAACTCCGTCCGGTAGGCGTCGAAATCCCCCGCCGTAATCGCCGTCCGGATACGGTCTACCAGCCGGACGTGGAACCGCTCGTTGTGGATCGTCATGAGCGTGTAGAGCAACAGTTCCTTCGCGCGGGCGAGGTGGTGGAGGTACGCCCGCGTGTGGTGCGTACACGTGTAACAGTCGCACCCCTCCTCCAGCGGGGTGAAACTACGCTTGCTGGGGAGGGTGTCGACGTTGTACCACCCGTCGGCGGTGTACGCCCGCCCGTTGCGGGCCGTCCGGGAGGGGTTGACGCAGTCGAAGGTGTCCGCACCGTGCTCGATGGCGGTGAACAGATCCTCCGGCTCCGAGATGCCCAACAGGTGCCGGGGCTTGTCACGGGGCAGTTCCTCGTTCACCCAGCGACAGATTGTCCCCAGGTTTTCCTTCTCCAGCGCGCCACCGATGCCGAAGCCGTCGAACCGCTGGCCGTCTACCTCGGCCACCGCCAGCTCGTGGGCGGCCCGGCGCCGCAGGTCCTCATACTGCGCCCCCTGGACCACGCCGAACAGCCCCTGGTACGCCTTCCCGGCCCGCTCGTCCGTCAGCCGCCGGTGTTCGGCGAGGCAGCGCAGCGCCCAGGCGTACGTCCGCTCCAGCGACCGCTCCTGGTACGCCCGCGTGTTCATCAGCGTCGTACACTCGTCGAAAGCGAACATGATGTCGGCGCCCAGCTGATGCTGGATCCGCATCGACACTTCGGGGGTGAAGCGGTGGCGTGACCCGTCGCGGTAAGAGCGGAAGTCCACCCCGTCGTCGTCCACGTGGGCCAGCCGGTCCTTGCCTTTGGCGATCACATCGTCGCTCGCCAGTCCGGCGGTCGACATCGCCAGGACCTTCTTGAACCCCGCCCCCTGGCTCAGCACCTGGAAGCCGCCGGAGTCCGTCACCGTCGGCCCGCTCCAGCCCATGAAGGCCGCCACGCCGCCGGCCTCGTCGACCAGGTCCGCGCCCGGCTGGAGGTAGAGGTGGTAGGCGTTCGCGAGGACGGCCTGCGCCCCCACGTCCCGGATCTGCTCGGGAGTCAGCCCCTTGACCGTCGCCTGCGTGCCGACCACGATGAAGGCGGGGGTCCGGATCCCACCGTGCGGGGTGGCAATGACCCCGGTCCGACCCAGCCGGCCGGGAATCCCCGTCCCGGGGACAAACCGGAAGTCGCTCATCCCAATGTTCCCCCTCGCCCGGTCAGCAATCGCACCTGCGTCACGGCCACCGCACCGGCGGTCGAGGTCCGCAGGACCGTGTCGCCCATCAGGTACGCCCG
The DNA here is from genome assembly GCA_031254155.1 of Propionibacteriaceae bacterium. Classification (GTDB taxonomy): domain Bacteria; phylum Actinomycetota; class Actinomycetes; order Propionibacteriales; family Propionibacteriaceae; genus WQYJ01. Next base: position 569 of record JAIRVA010000019.1, on the reverse strand, counting down.
CCCGCCCGCCGCGGTCAGAGCGGTGACCTCGTCGTCGGTCAGGCCCCCCTCGGGGCCGATCACGATGAGGACCGAACCGGCCGCGGGCACGGGGCACGCCGCGATTGGCGTGGTCGCCCGTTCGTGCATGATGATCGCGCAATCAACCGTCCCCGCCCGGGTCACGAGCTCGGCGAGGGAGGCACAGCTCCCGAGCACGGGGAACCGCAAGCGCCGCGACTGCTTACTGGCTTCGCGGAGGACGGACTGCCACTTGGCCTGGGCTTTCTCGCCCCGCTCCCCCGTCCACCGGACCTGGGAGCGGGCGGCCGCCCACGGCACGATCTCGTCCACACCGACCTCCGTCATGAGATCCAGGGCCAGCTCGGCCCGGTCGGGTTTGGGCAGGGCCTGGGCGACCGTGATCCAGAGGCGGGGGGCGGGCAAGCGTACCACTGCCTCAACCGCGACCGTCACCACGGTCTTGGTGACCGCCGCCACCGTCCCCGTCACCCCGCTCCCCCGCCCGTCGGCCAGGGTGACGGTCTCACCGGGGACGAGCCGACGGACCACCGCCGCGTGGTGGGCCT
>JAIRVA010000335.1 GCA_031254155.1 Propionibacteriaceae bacterium | reverse complement strand
ATCGCAAGACGCAGACGCTGTCGGTCAAGGTTATGCGGTGGGGCGGCATCACGCTCGGCCTGCTGCTGGTCTTCCACCTGCTGATGTTCACCACCGGTACGATCACGCCGGACTTCGTTTACAACGCGTCCGATCCGTACACCATGTTCATGGGTGCGTTCGGCCAGTGGTGGGTCTGGTTGGTCTACGTCGCTTTCATGGCCGTGGTCTGCATGCACGTGCGCCATGGCTTCTGGTCGGCGTTCACGACGCTCGGCGCCAACGTGAGCGCCAGCGCCCGGATAGTCCTCAACGTCTTGGCCTACTTCGTGGCGGCCCTGCTGTTCGTGGGCTTCATTCTTCCTCCGACCGCCGTACTGTTTGGGATGGTGAGCTAACAATGGTCGCTAAAGTCATGAGTCAAGACGACGCCTACTACACACTGGGCGCAGAAATCCACGACACCAAGGCCCCCGCTGGCCCCATCGAGCAGAAGTGGCCGAAGCGCCAGTTCGAGGCCAAACTGGTCAACCCGGCCAACCGGCGCAAGCTGACGGTCATCATCGTCGGTACGGGCCTGGCGGGCGGGGCCGCGGCGGCGACGCTCGGCGAGGCCGGTTATCACGTCCTCAACTTCTGCTACCAGGACAGCCCGCGGCGGGCGCACTCCATCGCCGCCCAGGGCGGGATCAACGCGGCCAAGAACTACCGCAACGACAATGATTCCGTCCAGCGGTTGTTCTACGACACGGTCAAGGGCGGCGACTACCGCGCCCGCGAGACCAATGTCTACCGGCTAGCCTCGGTGTCGGCCAACATCATCGACCAGTGCGTCGCCCAGGGCGTCCCGTTCGCCAGGGAGTACGGCGGCCTGCTCGACACCCGCTCCTTCGGCGGCGTGCAGGTCCAGCGGACGTTCTACGCCCGCGGCCAGACCGGCCAGCAGCTGCTCATCGGCGCTTATCAGGCGCTGGAACGGCAGATCAACGCCGGGACGGTCCACATGTACACCCGTCACGAGATGCTCGAACTCATCGTCGTGGGGGGCCGGGCCCGGGGCATCGTGACCCGGAACATGGTGACCGGCGCCATCGAGACCTACCTCGCCGACGTGGTCGTGCTGGGGACGGGCGGGTACGGCAACGTCTTCTTCCTGTCGACGAACGCGATGGGGACGAACGTGACCGCCTCGTGGCGGGCGCACCGCAAGGGTGCGTACTTCGCGAACCCCTGCTACACGCAGATCCACCCGACCTGCATCCCGGTGCACGGCGAGACGCAGTCGAAGCTGACCCTCATGTCGGAGTCACTGCGTAACGACGGCCGCATCTGGGTGCCGAAGAACCCGGATGACTGCACGAAGGACCCGCGCCAGATCAAGGAGGCGGACCGCGACTATTATCTGGAGCGGATCTACCCCGCCTTCGGCAACCTCGTCCCGCGCGACATCGCGAGCCGCCAGGCCAAGAACATGTGCGACGCGGGCCGCGGAGTCGGGCCGCTGGTCACGGAGACGGCCCTGGACGGGACAACGCAGCAGCGCCGGCGCGGTGTGTACCTCGACTTCTCCGAGGCCATCGCCCGGTTGGGCAAGAAGGGTGTCGAGGATAAGTACGGCAACCTGTTCGACATGTACGCCCAGATCACGGGCGAGAACCCGTACGAGACCCCGATGCGCATCTACCCCGCCGTTCACTACACGATGGGCGGGGTCTGGGTCGACTACGACCTGGAGACATCGATTCCGGGGTTGTACGTGATCGGCGAGGCCAACTTCTCCGACCACGGCGCCAACCGGCTGGGCGCCTCCGCGCTTATGCAGGGGCTCGCGGACGGGTACTTCGTCCTGCCCAACACCATCAACGACTACCTGGCCAGCGGACCGTTCGAGAAGGTCGACGACGCGCCGGAGGTGGCCGAAGCCTTGGCGGCGGTCAAGACCCGCACCGACAAGCTGCTCACCATCCAGGGGACGCGGTCGGTGGACTCGTTCCACAAGGAGCTCGGCTCCATCATGTGGGAGTACTGCGGCATGGAACGTACCGAGGAGGGCCTCAAGATCGCCATCGGCAAGATCCGGGCGTTGCGCGAGGAATTCTGGAGCAACGTCCGCGTGACGGGCAAGAACGAGGACTTCAACCAGGCCCTCGAGCGGGCCGGCCGGGTGGCCGACTTCCTCGAGCTGGGCGAGCTGATGTGTATCGACGCGTTGCACCGGCGTGAGTCCTGCGGCGGGCACTTCCGCCACGAGTCGCAGACCGAGGACGGCGAAGCGTTGCGTCATGACGACGAGTACGCGTACGTCGCCGCGTGGGAGTTCACCGGGGACGGCTCCAAGCCCGTCCTCCACAAGGAACCCCTGGTATACGATTTCATCGAGCTGAAGCAACGGAGTTACAAGTGAAAATTACCTGCAAGATTTGGCGTCAGGCCAACGAGGACGCTGCGGGGTCCATGGTGACCTACCAGCTCGACAACGTCTCGGAGGAGATGAGCTTCCTGGAGATGCTCGACATGCTCAACGAGCAGTTAACAGCCGAAAACCAGGAGCCCGTCGCCTTCGACTCCGACTGCCGCGAGGGCATCTGCGGCATGTGCGGCATCGTGATCAACGGGTCGCCCCACGGACGGTACGAGTCGCCGGTGCCGACCACCACCTGCCAGTTGCACATGCGCAACTTCGCCGACGGGGCGGTCATCGAGATCGAGCCGTGGCGGGCCGGGGCGTTCCCCGTCATCAAGGACCTAGTCGTCGACCGGTCCGCGTTCGACCGGATCATCCAGGCCGGCGGGTACATCTCCGTCAACACCGGGTCGGCGCCCGAGGCCCACTCCACCCCGGCGCCGAAGCGGCAGGCCGACAAGGCGTTCGACGCCGCGACCTGCATCGGCTGCGGCGCCTGCGTGGCGGCGTGCCCCAACGGGTCCGGGATGCTGTTCACTTCGGCGAAGATCACCCACCTGGCCAACCTGCCCCAGGGCCAGCCCGAGCGGCCCCTGCGGGTCAAGGCCATGGTCGCGGCGCACGACGAGAACGGCTTCGGCGGCTGCCAGAACGTCGGCGAGTGCGCCGAGGTCTGCCCGAAGTCCATCCCGCTCGAGTCCATCGCCCAGTTGAACCGGGACCTCATCGCGTCCCTGTTCAAGGGAGATGGCAAGCGGGCCTGAGTTCGACATACGGGCGG
>JAIRVA010000291.1 GCA_031254155.1 Propionibacteriaceae bacterium | reverse complement strand
CGGGGACCTTGAGGGTGCGGCGACGGCGGTCTACACCTGCTTGAGTGGGCACGGGTTGCCGGTGGAGCGCATGATGGGTCCCGACGGGCAGTTGACTCTCATCACGTTCCAAGACGATGCGCGGGTCATCTGGAAAACGCCGGGTGCTGATCTCCAGTTCACGGGCGCGGTCTCCGAAGAAGACATGAAGCACCAGATTCTCGCGTTGACGAACCAGGGGACGGACGTCCCCGCCGACACGGACACTATGACCATTCTGCTTGTCGACGGGCGGGACGAGTCCCCAGTTTTGGCGGGGTGTGTGGAGCAGTCCGGGTACGACGAACGCGCCGTTTTCGACTCGTCCGGCTCCGACCCGGTTGAAGAGGCTCTCGACCGGTTGCGGTTGGCCGCGACGAACGAGTGGGCGCAGTGCGCCCGCGAACACGGGTACCCGCTGGTCAAAGACGCCCAGATGCCCGCCGACGTGGTGAACGCCGATCCCATCGCCTTGTTGCCGACGACGATCAGCGAACCAGAGTTACGGAACCTGCTGGGCTCATGCCCGAACTTCTTCCCGGCAGTCGAACACAACAACGACGAAGTCTGGCAAAGGGCCGCGGACGAGGGGCGGGAGATGAACGGTCTCTTGCCCGCCGGGTTGGAAGGCCAGCCGAACGTGGGTTTCGACTATCCTGGGTTCCGGGGCAACCCGGAAGACGAGTGGCCCGAGGGAGCGGACGCCGACGCGATGGTCGACCGGTTGACGACACTGGTCGCCGTGGTGGACGAACCCGTGAACGCATACATCCAACAGGAAGGCGGCTAACCATGGTGCTGACGTGGACGAAGGCGCGGCGATGCTAGGCCCGTGGCGGCGGCCGGTGATGCTGGCCCGGTCGAGTCGGCGGGCGCGGTCTCTTCAGGTTGACCCGTGGCCCGCGGTCACGTGGAGTGTGGCGGAGTCCGGGTACGTCCGCCCGCCCATCGTACCGCCAGTCATCCTGGACGACACGGGCCAAGTGATTCCGTACGGCACCCGGTGGGCGCCCGCCCCCCCACCCGCGGACACCTACGAGGTTGTCACCCACCCGGAACGGTTCACCCCCCTGCTCACCGTGGCCGAAGCACTGGTCACCCACCTGGAGCGGACCTACGACGTCGAGACCGCCCCGCGTGCCCAGGAGCGCGAGTACAAAGCCGGACTGCCGACCACCGGTCCGTTCACAGGTCACGCGGTGACGATCACGCCCCGGCGACGCGACTGCACACCCCTCACGATCGAGTTCACCGACTTCCCCTCGGTTCGAGTGAAAGCGGGCATGTTCTTCTACCGGGCATTCCCGGATTGTGGGTGCGACGCGTGCGACGACGAGTGGTCGTACCCCGCCACCGTGCTCGAGGGGGTGGTTCTCGCCGTCGCCAAGGGTACGTTTACCGAGACCATCCGGGCCCGCCAGGTCACGACCTGTCTCCGGGCGCCGGACGGAGGCTCGGGGTGGACGGAGAAGTTGAGCGAGTCGCCGTACTCCCCCGCGTACATCGCCCAGGCCCGCCGGACCCTCGAATCGTTGCCCGCCGGATGGCAACCCTGGCCAGAACGGGTTGCCAAGGACTGACCGGGGACCAGCCGTGGGTGGTCTTGAGACGATACGTGACCAACCCGGCGATGACGAGCATCGTACCCACGAACCACGGCCCGACTGGGTACCTCGCCGTACCGCACGTCGGCGCGGCCACGCGTACCCACGCAATATGTGACGGTCTTTGCGCAGTGTACAGCAATGTTGTAGATTGCTGATTACGTTCACCGGGGCCAGTAGAGGTGAGCTACCGCCGGGGAGCGGGTCCTGATCAGCTTCGGTTCCTGTTACGATCTCGTGATGAAAGGATTGTGATGTATCCCATTGCCGCGACAGCCTTCATGATTCTAGGATCGTTGATCTTTTTCGGACTCGGACTGGTGTGGGGCGGGCCTTGGCCACCAAAACCAGCCATCGCAGACGGCCGGGCCAAGGAGCACAATCTCAGTAGCGTACGCCTGTCGACTGTGGTCGCTGGAATCCTATTCGCGTTCTTGGTTTGGCGCGTCGACGTGATCACCAACATTTGGCTTCGCTATGTGCTCGTCGTGCTGGTTCCGCTTCTTCTGGGTGTTCTGGTTCGTCGGGTCCTACTCTGGCGCGAAGACCGACCTGCGACGACGCCCTAGACCACTGTCGACCATTCCGAAACCGAGTTAGTTGCCCATCTCGGCGGAAGCGGCTGACACATCGACGCCCGTCCAGGCGTCCCTGGTTGCCTGTCCTGGGGCAACCGGCTCGAGCCATGCCGGGTCGGCCGGTTGTCAATGATTGAGGTCACGCATCTCTCAGCGGACGGCCTTGAGCCGGTACGTGATGAGTCCCGCGACGACGAGCACCACGCCCATGAACCACGGTCCCGCCGGGTACCCCGAGGCGGGCTGAACGAAATGAATGCCCGCATTCATTTCCGAAGCCAACGAAGGAGTCGGAGGGAGCAAAGCGACCGAGTACCCCGCCGTACCGCAACGGGCGACCCGTCTAGAAACCGCCGTCCACCTGGGCCAACCCGCCATCACGGTTGTCGCCCAGGTCACCGACCGGGCCATGTTCCAACCGCGGCGCCCACTGACGGTACGGTGGCCGCCATCTGGGCCGACGTCAAGCAAGCCAAAACCGGACTACTGGGGAGTGCACATGGCTTGGCCCGGTTGTGGGCCCGGGTGACGCCCCGGTCGTTGCTACCCGCGAGGCGGTAAAGCTCGGAGTGCGCCGGGGGGCGCAGGTCGTGATGTCATGATGTACAGTGGGTTCATGCGTACCACAGTGACTCTCGAGCCTGAAGCCGACGCCCTTGTCAGGCAGGCTATGTCCCGCGATCGAGCCACATTCAGCGAGGTGGTCAACCGGGCCATTGTCAATGCGCTGGCCTCCGTCGAAGCCCGGCCGTTTGCCACAAACACTCATCGTTTGGAGTACCGGGTCGATGTCACGAAAGCGCTCCAGTTGGCTGGAGAACTCGAAGACGAGGCGATCATCGGCCAGATGGGTGCGAGGGCATGAAGATCGTCGATGCGAATGTGCTCATCTACGCCACGAATGAACTCAGCGGTGAGCACTTCGCCGCGAAAACCTGGTTGGACGACGCTTTGTCTCGCACGGAGCCCGTTTTCATACCGTGGATGTGTCTCCTGGCGTACGTGCGAGTGAACACTAACCCGAGGGCGGTCGTCGTTCCGCTGACTGTGGACGAAGCAATGGATGATGTAGATTCCTGGTTAGCTGCCCCACCGGTGCGGACTGAACTGCCTTCTGTGGCGGTGGCACCGGCCCTGCGTCGGATGCTCAACACGATCGGGACGGGCGGCAACATCGTCAACGACGCCTGGCTGGCCGCCCTGGCCGTTGGGCTGAACGCTGAGATTGTGAGTTTTGATCGCGACTTTGGACGGTTTCCCAGCGTACGCTGGCTGAATCCCTCGGTTGGTAATGAATCCCTGATGTGTCCGGATGGCGGAAAATGACAGAAGGCCATCGGTTCGGCGTCTAGCCCCGACACGTGCAAAACGCGAAACGGGCGGTGCCAACCGTCCAGACGCCGCTTGGGGGGCGCCCCGCCGGGGGAGGGCCTGCCACAGAAACGAGGAGCACCCCCCTTGGGGGCGCTCCTCGTGAGAGTTCTCAGGAGATCAGCTACGGGTGGCCTTGAGCCGGTACGTGATGAGTCCCGCGATGACAAGCACCACGCCGACGAACCACGGTCCCGCCGGGTACCCCGAGGCGGGCTGAGCGAAATGAATGCCCGCATTCATTTCCGAAGCCAACGAAGGGGTCGGAGGGAGCAAAGCGACCGAGTACCCCACCGTACCGCCCGTCGGGGCGGACGGCACCACCGGAGGCACCACCGGGGCGACCACCGGTTCCACCACCTCGAACGAGCCGGTGACAGAACCGGACACCGTACCGGTCAGGGTGAGGGTGTGCGTACCCACCTCGGCATCCGCCGGGATGGCGAACGTGAACGTCACCTTGCCCTGGGCGTCGGCCGTCGCCGTCCCCAGTTCCACCCGGATCGAGTTCATGACCAGCGTGACCGTTTCACCGGGCTCGAAGTTCCAGCCGGTCACGGTCTGCGCCTCCCCGGGGTCACGCGTGACATAAGCGATTTCAACCCCCAGGGCCTCGATCGCGAGCTCGGCGTCGGCCGTGTTCCCGGCCTGGTCGGTCACGGTCGCGTCAATCTCGGTGCCCGGATCGAGCGGGGTCGTCGGTACGCAGGTGAACGTGCCGTCCGGACCCACCGCCAGGTCGGCACAACCCGGTACGGTGGCCCCGCCGACGCTGATCGTCACCCATGTGCCCGCCTCGGCCGTCCCGCAAATCTCCGTACCCGTCGAGGGGTTCAGCACCGGGACCGCGACCCCAGCCTTGAGATGGCCCTCGCCGTCCGCAGTGTTCCCGGCCGGATCGGTCGCGACCACCGTGACCTCGCCGTTACCCACGCCCGCCGGAGTGGCGGCCTGCCACGTACCATCCGGACCCACCGCGACCGTGCTCGTCGCACCGCCCGGCCAAGTGATGACAACCGTCGTACCCGGATCGACCGGGCCGGCCACCTGCCCGGCGACCGCCGTCCCGTTGGCCTCGGTGATCGTGACCGCGCCGATCTCGGTGTCGAGTTCGTCTTCCGCCTCGGCCGATGGGTTGCCCGCCTTGTCGGTGGCCACGACGGCAACCTCGCCGGAACCCATGCCGTCGGGGGTCGGGACCGTCCATTGGCCCTGGTCATCGACGGATACGTTCGCCGTCACGGTCTTATCCGGCCACGTCACCGTCACCGTCGTACCCGGCTCGGCCGTCCCCGCGACCGCGGTCCCGTTCGCGTCGGCGATGACCGGCTTAGCCGGCGGGGTGACGTCAAGCTCACCGTGGCCCGGCACGGAGACGTTGCCCGCCGGGTCGGCCGCCACGACCGTGACCGGGCCGTCCGCCGCGTCCGCCGGGGTCGCGAGCTGCCACGTCCCGTCGTCATTCACCGGTACGCCCGTCACAACACCGGTCGTACCGTCGGTTGTCACGTACGTCAGCGTGGCGACCGTACCCTTGTCCACCGGCGCCGGAACGGTACCCGCGATCCCGGCGATGTCGGCCGTCTCCCCGACCGGCTGGCCGGGAGCGGTCACGTCGAGCGCCGCGACCGCCGGGGCGGAAGCGTTACCGGCCGCGTCGGTCGCGACCGCCGTCACCTCGCCGTCCACCGCTGTCGCCGGGGTGGTCACTAACCATTGGCCGTTGGCGTCGGCGGTGGTCGTGACCACCGTCGTACCCGTCGCCGTCGGGAACGTCACCGTCACCGTCGCGCCCGGTTCGGCGCTCCCCGCCACCTGGGCGGCGTTCGCGGTCGTGATGGCCGGTACGCCGGGGGCCCGGGTGTCCACGACCGGGGTGACCGTGGTCGGCACCGACGGGTTGCCCGCCGGATCGGTCTGCGTCACCACGAGCGTGGCCGGGCCGTCGGCCAGCGCCTTGTCAGCGGGGATGGTACAGGCCCACCTCGTGTCGGGCAGTACGGTGGCGGTACACAGCGCATTGCCCGTACCATCGGTCACCGTCACTGTCGCGCCAGCCTCACCCGTACCCGTCACCGTCGGGGTGGGATCATTGATCGCCTCGCCGGTCGTCGGCGCGGTCACGGCCGGGGCGGCCGGAGCGGTGGTGTCCACGACCGGGGTGACCGTGGTCGGCGTCGACGGGTTGCCCGCCGGATCGGTCTCCGTCACCACGAGTGTGGCCGGGCCCTGGGGCAGCGCGGTCGCCACCTCACAACTCCACGTCCCGTTCGCGCCCACCGTGCTCACACACAAGACATTGCCACTACCATCCGTTACCGTCACTGTCGCGCCAGCCTCGCCCGTACCCGTCACCGTCGGGGTCGGATCACCCAACGCCTCGCCGGTCGTCGGCGCGGTCACCACCGGCGCGGCCGGAGCGGCCGTGTCCAGGGGGGCCGTCGTCGGCGCGGACGGGTTGCCCGCCGGATCGGTCGCCACGACCGTGATCGTCCCGGAGTCCACGCCGTCGGGCGTCGCGACGGACCAGTTACCCTGGTCATCCACGGGTACGGTGGTCGTCGTGTTGTCGGGCCAGGTGATCGCCACCGTGGTACCCGGATCAACCGGCGCCGGTACCGACCCCGCGACCGTGGCGGCGTTCGCCGTCGTGCCCACCGGCGGGGCGGGCGGGGTCAGGACGACCACCGGGGTGACCGTCGTCGGCGCCGACACGTTGCCCGCCGGATCGGTCTGGGTGACCACGAGGGCCGCCGGACCCTGGGGCAGCGCGGTCGCCACCTCACAGCTCCACGTCCCGGTCGCGCCCACCGTACTTGCACACAAGACATTGCCACTAC
>JAIRVA010000283.1 GCA_031254155.1 Propionibacteriaceae bacterium | reverse complement strand
CGGCCCCGTCCGGGTCCACCACGTGTACCGTGGCACCGATGTCGGCGGCCCGGCGCGTGATGACGGCCATCGCCTCATCCACCTGGGGCGCCGTGAAGGCCACGCCGCCCGGCCCGATGATCCCAGCCTTGTGGGCGGCAATCGCGGCGATGGTGTGGCCCAGTTTCTCGGTGTGGTCCAGCCCGACCGGGGTGAGGACGGCCACCTTGTCGCGCCGCCGCAGGACGTTGGTCGCGTCGTCCGTACCGCCGATACCGACCTCGACCACCGCGTACCGTACCGCCTCCCGGTCGAAGACCGTGAGGGCGAGCGCGGTCACGAACTCGAAGAACGTCAGTTCGCCGCGCAGCGGCGCCAGCCGGTCGAGCATGGCCTCGACGTACCCGCCAAACACCCCGGCGGCCAGAGGCGACCCGCCGATCTGGACCCGCTCGTTGAACCCCTCGATGTGGGGCGAGACGGTGAGCCCGGTCCGCTGGCCCGCCGCTTCGAGCAGGGCGCGGAGGTAATAGCTAGTCGAGGTTTTGCCCGACGTCCCGGCGACGTGGACCACCCGGAGCCGGTCGTGGGGATCGCCGAGCCGCGCCAAGGCCCGTCGGACCGCCGCGGGCGACGACCGCCCCGCCTGGCGGACGCCCGTGAACGCGAGGACCCGCTCAAGCGCCTGGTCTAGAGTTCCCGGCCCGCCCAGTTCAAGACCCGCCATGTGGGCGCACTCCCCTCCACGATGACGATGTCGGTGTTCTTGAGCGGCGTCTGCGTGATGTCGACGGCCATGTGGGCGCGGATCGTCAGCCAGGTGTGCAAGGCCCCGCCGTGGCTCACGACCGCGACACAGTCGTAATCGGCCAACTCGGCCAACGCCGCATCGAAGCGGTGGAGGAAACCGACGCCGTCCTCCCCGCCCGGCAGCGACCCGGTGGGATCAGTCACCCACGACGCGATGATGCGCTGGTACGGCTCCCAGTCCGCGTCCATGTCCCAGTCGCCGGCGTAGATCTCCCGGACCCCCGGATCAATGACGAGGGGGACGCCGCGCGCCTTCGCCAGCGGCTCCGCAGTCTGACGGGCGCGGGTGATATCGGAGGTCAGGACGACCTCAACCGGCTCCCCGGCCAGCCGTCCGGGCAACCCCGCTGCCTGGGCCTCGCCCGTCTCGTCCAGGGGTGCCCCGGGGAAACCAGTGTCGAGCAGATGGCCCACGTTGGACTGGGTCCGCCCGTGCCGGATGAAAATTACGCGCATCCCTCCACTCTACCGGAACCGGTACAGGGAAACGGGGGCGCTCGCGCCAGGTTGGGGGAGGTTACGCGAGCGCCCCCCGGTGGGGAAATGGCCTCAGATGACGTGGTGGCGCCGGATGATGTACCCGGTCCCGGCCACGATGGCGCCCGTGAGCAGCCAGACCGGTGATCCGCTGCCCGCCGTACCACCCGTCGGTGCCGACACCGTGACGGCCAGCTTCGTCGTCACCGACGACGAGTTGCCCGCGGGGTCGGTGGATGTCACCGTGATCGGGCCCGAGGCGGCGCCGGCCGGGGTCTTGACCGACCAGTTGCCATCCTTGTCCACCTCGGTTTCGCCCAACGTCTTGCCGTCGGCGTCGGTCACCACGATCTTGGTACCTGGCTCGCCCGTGCCGCTGATCTCCTCGCCATCCGCGCGTTTGACCACCGGTGGGGCGGGCGGCGTGGTATCCAGGCTGCCGGTGACGGTGACGGAGTTACCCGCGCCGTCGGTCGCGGTCACCGTGATCTTGCCTGATCCGGTACCCGCCGGGGTCTTGACCGACCAGTGGCCGTTCTCATCTGCCGTCGTCTCGCCCAGGACCTTGCCCGACGCATCCTTCACCACGACCGTCGTCCCCGGGTCCGACGTGCCGCTGATCTCTTCGGCGTTGGCCTTGATAATCTTTGGCGCGGAGGGCGGATCGGTGTCCAGGTCGGCGGTCGCGGACGCCGAGTTACCCGTTTCGTCGGTCGCGGTCACGATGATCTTCCCCGACCGGGTCTCCGGCGGGGTCTTGACCGACCAGTCGCCGTTCTCATCCGCCGTCGTCTCGCCCAGCTTCTTGCCGTCGGCATCAGTCACCACGACCTTCGTACCCGGCGGGGCTGTCCCGGTGATCTCGTCGGCGTTCGCCACCTTCACCACCGGCTTGCCCAGCAGATCCGCGGTCACGGACGCCGAGTTGCCGGCCTCGTCGGTCGCGGTCACCGTGATCTTGCCCGGCGTGGTACCCTTCGGCGGTTCGACCGACCAGTCGCCGTGCCGGTCCGCCGTGGTCTCGCCGAGGACCTGGCCACTCGCGTCCTTCACCACGATCACCGACCACGGATCGGCCGTACCACTCACCTCCTCGGTGTTCGCCTTCACGACCTTGGGCGGACTCACCTCGGTGTCCAGATCGGCCGTCGTCTCGGCCGTCTGGCCCGCCGCGTCGGTCGCGGTCACCGTGATCTTGCCCGACCGGGTCCCCGGCGGGGTCTTGACCGACCAGTGGCCACTCTCATCCGCCGTCGTCTCACCCAGCGTCTTGCCGTCCGCGTCCGCCACCACAATCTTCACCCCGGGGTCCGCGGTCCCGCTGACCTCGGCCGCGTTCGCTTTCTCGACCACCGGTTCCGATGGCGCTTCCGGAAGGACGAACATCAACGTGACCGGCGACGACTTTTCAGCCGGGTCACCGCCCGACTGCGGTACCCAGACAATGTCGGTACCGTTCAGCTGCACCACCGCCTGGTAGGTACCGGCCACGGCCGCCGTGTACACCACGACCGACCGGCCGGAAGCGTCCGTCCGGGCAATGGGGGCCTGGGCGGTGAGACCGGCCGACCCCTGCTCCCACGACCCGACCGTCGCGTTCGGGACCGGGTTGCCGTACTTGTCGAACGCGTAGACCGCGACCTTGTCCTGGCCGCTGCCCGCCTTCTGGCCGTCGGCGATCACCTCCAGACGGGTTCGGTGCGAGTCGCTGACCTCGGGATCCGGTACGCAGGGGCTCATGCACACCGTACCCGCCACGAACGTGACCGTCAGCGGCGAGCCGTGGGCCGACAACTCGGCCGCATGGGTGGCGTCCGCCCAGGCGTGGACCGTGTACGCCCCCGCCCGGGTCGACGTCGCCGTCATGGTACCCACGCCGGTCACATCCGTCGTGATGGAGCGCTGGGCGAGGTTGAGACTAACCGCCACCGTCGACAGGTAGACCGTGCCGGCGACCGGGTGTCCGTCCTTGTCGAAGGTGTACGCGGTGATCACCGCGGTCGCCTGGCCGTCCGCGGCCACGTTCGTCCGGGTCACCGCGACCCGGGTCTGGTGCGCGGCGTCCACACCCGGAGCCACCGGACAACCGGCCTCGCTGATGCACGCGCCGCCCGCCACGAACGTGA
>JAIRVA010000295.1 GCA_031254155.1 Propionibacteriaceae bacterium | reverse complement strand
TTCATTTTCTGAGAATATCGGGGTACACTTGACCAAGTCAGCGATGATCTACAGAGGGCAACCTCGACTGGGGCTAGGTGATCGCGACATACGTTCGGTGCTTTCCGGGGGGAAGGGCAACGCACGTATTGACCAGAGATGGTGTACGGAAGTGGCCTTGGTTTCCTCACGATCGTGCGGATGGTAGGACTCAGGGGTTGACCAGGGCTCCTTTCGCTTGAGGGCAATTTTGCACCACTGGTTCATTGCGTGCGGACCACCGCTGAGTTCCGACGTGAGTACATCGAAAGTGATGGTAACCCGGTCGCCCACGACTGGGAAGCTGTTCATGACGGTGCCAACTCCCGGCCTCGTGTCGGAATGTCGCTCCGCCCCCGTTGGTGGCCCGTTCGCGGCCACCCTCTCTTCGCAGGTAATACACGCGTTCTCTGGGAGGGATTGAGAACAAATGAACCCGATTGTTAGTGTCATAGGTCTTGGTGCCATGGGGTATGCCATGGCCGGCCGGTTGTCTTCCACTTACGATGTCATTGGTTACGATGTCGTGGATGAGCAGGTTGACCACGCCCGCCAGTACATCACCCCGGCCCCGTCCGCCGCCGAAGCCGCTGCTCCGGCCCAAGTCGTCGTCGTGTCAGTCCGCGATGCCGTCCAGCTCAACCAAGTCGTCGAGTCCGTCAGATGGACCATGACGCCCGGATCGGCCCTCATCGTCACGTCGACGGTGGGTGCGCCCGTCGTCCGGGCGGTGGAGTCGAGTCTGGCCGACCGCTCGGTGCATCTGATCGACGCCCCGGTGTCGGGCGGACCAGTCCGGGCGAGCAACGGTGACTTGCTCGTCATGGTCGGGGCGAGTGATGACGCCCTGGCCGTAGGATCGGATGTCCTCGACGCCTTGGCCTCGACCATCGTCGTCGCCGGACCCGTGGGCTCCGGCCAGGATCTGCGGACGATCAACCAGTTGCTCTGTGGGATCCACACCGCCGCTGCCGCCGAAGCCCTGGCCCTCGCCCACGCGCTCGAGCTGGACCTAGACCAGGTCGTCGCCGTGCTGGGTACGGGATCGGCCGCGTCGTTCATGCTCTCGGACCGGGGTCCCCGGATCGCGCAGCAGCTCCTGGGCGAGGAACCCGCGGTGCGCAGCCGGTTGGACCTGATCGCGGCCGACATGGGCCTCGTCGGCGACCTGACGCGGCAGTTCCACCTGGCCACTCCGGTGGCGGCGGCAGCCGAACAGTTGTTCCGGATGGGTGTGGCGGTCGGGCTGGAGTCCGAAGATGATTCGGTGATCGCCGCGCTCATGGGCTGATTGGCCGGCGGGAGTCCCGTACTGCCTAAAAAACGCTATATAGTTCATGTGCGGCCGTCCCGTGCCGCTTTGATATGGGCGAATCATGAGTCATTACCTCTTCACTATCACGGTCCCGATGTACAACGCCGCGCCGTACCTCCGGGCTACCCTGCGCTCGCTGGCCTGGCAACGGTACCCAGCGGCGGGCGTCCAGATCATCCTCGTCGACGACGGCTCCGACGACGACTCGGCGGCGATCGCGGACGCGTGGGCGGCCGGGCGGGCGAACGTCACCGTGATCCAGGCACCGCACCGCGGCGTCGGGGCGGCGCGCAACGAGGCCCTGGCCATCGCGGAGGGCGAGTGGTTCGCCTCCGTCGACGCCGACGACATCCTGGACCGCGACTACCTGGCGGAGGTGGACCACCTCCTCGCCCGCGACGCGCGCGGCGTGACGTCGGCGGTCTGTACGCGGCTCTGGGTGCTCAACGAGGAGACGGGCCGCTGGACGGACACCCACGCCCTGGGCGGCAAGTTCCATCACGGCGACCGGCTGGTGGCGCTGCAGGATGAGCCCGAAGCGTTCGTGCTGAGCAGTACGACGTTCCTGCGGACGTCGGTCCTGCGCGCGGGCCACCTCACCTTCGACCCGGCGGTGCGGCCGACGTTCGAGGACGGCCACCTGATCGGCCGGTACCTGGCCTGCTTCGACGACCCGGTGCTCGCCATCGCCACCAAGGCGCGGTACTACTACCGGCGGCGGACGATCGCGAAGGACTCTCTGACGCAGACCACGTGGAGTCGTGACGGCAACTACACGAGTGCGCCGGAGTCCGGCTACCTCGGGATGCTCCGGGCGGTTACCGAACGGCGCGGGGAAACGCCGGTGTGGGCCCAATACATGGTGCTCTACAACATCATGTGGTACCTGGTGGAGGAGCAGTCGATGGAGTCAAAGACCGCTTGGGTGGAGGGTGACCTCGCCCGGCGGTTCCTCGCCACTCTCGGTGAGATCATGTCGTACATCGACCGGACCACGATCGAGCAGTTCCCGTACCCCCGGTTGACCTGGATCATGCGCCAAGCGATCCTCGTGCGTTTCAAGGACCAGGTGTCCGCGCCGCGCGTCTTCCAGTTGGCGCGGACGGGCGAGACGGCTCGCGCCTTCCTGTTGTGCCACGGACCAGTGCCGCCGTTGGTCGCGCGAACCGACGCGGGTGCACGCGAGGTGGTGGTCACGGGTACGCGCTCCCACCTGTACTTCGGCGAGGAGTGGATGTGCGAGCTCGCTCTCGCCTGGCCCTGTCCGGGGACAGATGACACAGTGCTCATGGGTGGCCGGCCGGCGCGGTACCTGGATATCCGGCGGTGGCACCCGCGGGCCGGAGCGCCGTCTCGCCACAAGCTGGCGCCGGACCTCCGTGCCAAGCGTTCCCGGATCGCGCTGGTGCTTCACCGGTTGTGGCGCCGGCTGGAGGTCGGGCACGTGGCCACCGGGCGGTCGTACGGCACGCTGCTGGTCCGGATGGTCTGCGGCGGGGTGGGTACGGTGGTCCGGCGCTGGCACGAGGCCGCCCGCGAGCGGTGGGCGGCGAAGGCCAAGGCCCGGGCCACGACACCGGCGGTCCAGGCCCGGTACGGCGGTGCGTGGCTCGTCATGGACCGCCCGAAATTGGCTGATGACAACGGCGAGCACCTCTACCGGTACCTTCTGCGGACCCGCCCCGATCTCAACGCGTTTTTTCTGCTGGACCGCTCGTCCCCCCACTGGTCACGGCTCGAGGCTGAGGGCTTCCGGTTGTTGGCCTACGGCAGTGACGCGGCTGTGCTCGCCACCTTGAACGCGGTGGTGCGGATCTCCTCC
>JAIRVA010000164.1 GCA_031254155.1 Propionibacteriaceae bacterium | reverse complement strand
GTGCTGATCTACGCTGTGTCGTCAGCCGGGCGTCAGGCGGGATGAGATGCTCACACTACATGTTGTACATGGACTGGACGTCCATCGCAACATGTAGTGTGAGCAGATCGCCCGTCCGGGCGTTCGGATGGCGGCACATGGTAGATCAGTGGTTCCCTAGCCAGGCCACGGACGTACGCGGACGGCCAAGCTAGAATGCTGCCTGAAAGGGATCACATGGTAACTCTTTCGTCTGCTCGTACGTTCCTGCCGAACTACGCGGTTACTCCCGGAGAGTTCGTACGGGAGTGGCTCGACGACAACGGTACAACCGCCGCGGAGTTGGCACGTCGACTCGGTGTGTCACGCAAGCACGTGAGTGAGTTGCTGCACGCCAAGGTCGCGCTCACCGCCGACATGGCGGTGAAGCTTGAGGGCGTCACGGGCGTACCCGCCCGCAAATGGAGCAACCTTGAGGCACTCTACCGGGCTGACAGGGCCCGACTCAGCCCGCCCTGCCCACTACAACGAGGTCAGGTAGGCGATGGAGGCCCGGACATCGGCTAGGGGGCCTTCGCCCGGGGGTTCGGCCGGGAGGATCGCGTCCTGCTCCATGACGTACCATCCGTCGTAGCCGGCGGCCGTGAGGCGGCTCACGATCCGGGCGAAATCGACGTCGCCCCGGCCGAGCGGGACGTACATTCCCCGCGCCACCGCCTGTTGGTACGTCAACTCGCCCGCCTGGACGCGCCGCGCGAGCGCCAAGTCGACATCCTTCGCGTGGACATGGGCGATGCGCCCGGCGTACGCTTCCGCGAGGGCGACCGGGTCCGCGCCGCCGATCAGGAGGTGGCCCGTGTCGAGGCAGAGCGGGATCGCCGACCCGTGCAACACGCGGGTCACGTCGTCCAGCGTTTCGACCATCGTCCCGACGTGCGGGTGCAGGCAGGGCGTCACACCGCGGCGCCGCGCCAGTGCGGCCAGCCGGTCGAGGTTGGCGAACAGCGTCTGCCAGCCCGCGTCGTCCAGGACCGGGCGGGTGTCGTACCCTGCCAGGCCCGAGTTGGCGGCGAGGACGAGGACGCCACCTCCGGCGGCGACGAACGAGTCGAGCGCCTGGTCAACCTCCGGCAGCGGGTCGTGGCCGGGATCGTGGAGGACGACGGGTTGGAAGCCGCCGACCGCCGCCAGGCCGTACCGCTGGAGCGTGGCCGCCTTGTCCGCCGGGCTCGCCGGCAGAAACCCGTCCGGCCCGAACTCGGTCGCGGTGATGCCGACGGCGGCCATCTCTCGCAGCACACGGTCGGGGCTCATCTGGTACCCCCAGCCGGGTACCTCGCACACGCCCCACGAGATCGGGGCTCCGGCCAGTTTCATGGTGTTCCTTCCTCGAAGAGAATTACAGTGACGGTACGGTGACCGCGGCACCGGTAGCGAGCGAACGCAGCGCGGCGTCGGCGAGGTTCAGGGCCTCGCAACCATCGCGCAGGTCCGGCCGGGGCGCCTCCCCCGCCGTGATCGCGCGGACGAAGGCGTCGAGTTCCAGGCGGTACGCCGCCGCGTACCGCTCAAGGAAGAAATCTTGGACGCGGCCGCGCGCCCCGGTCGTCGCGGCGCAAGACACCGCCACCGACGTCGCGTACTGGTTGCGCGCCTCGAGCAGGCCGGCCGAGCCGAAGGCTTCGAGGCGCTGGTCGTAGCCGTACGCGCACCGCCGGCTGTTGAGGATCGTCGCGGTCGCACCCGACGCCGCAGTCAGGATGACGACCGCCCCGTCGATGTCGCCCAGCTCCCCGATGCGCGGGTCAACCAGGTTCTGGCCGGCCGCCCGGACCGTCGCGATCGGCCCGAGGAAGAAACGAGCCATGTCGAAGTCGTGGATCGTCATGTCGCGGAACAAGCCGCCGGACACGGCGACGTACTCCGGGCCGGGCGGTGCGGGGTCCCGCGAGATGATCGTCAACTGCTCCACCTGGCCGATCTCGCCCGCCGCCACCCGCGCCCGCACCTCGGCGAAGCTCGGGTCGAAGCGGCGGTTGAACCCGATCATCACCGGCCCGCCCACCGTCGCGAGGCAGTCCACCGCGCGGGCGAGATCGAGATCAACCGGTTTCTCGCACAGGACCGGCTTCCCGGCCGCGGTCGCCAGCCGGATCAGGTTGACGTGGGTCGGCGTGGGCGAACACACAATGACGGCGTCTACATCAGCGGCGACGATGGCCTCCGCCGGGTCACTGGTCAGGCAGGCACCGAGCGGGGCCAGCCGGGCCCTGGCCGCCGGAACCGGATCGCTCACCCACGCGAGGCGGGTCTGCGGGTGGCTCGCCACGTTGCCCGCGTGGATCGCACCGATCCGGCCGGCACCAATGACAGCGATGTTGATCACGGGGGTACCTCCTTGTTGCTCCGCTTGTTCGCTATGACATCCTATTGTCGTGACATTTGGTGTTAACGATACACTATCACCGGTCCGGTCACAGGTACCGACGTTGCCGACGCTTCTCACCCTCGTACTCCTGGTACGCCGCCCGCGTACTGTCCAGGCCCGACACCGCCGCGACGGGTACATCCCACCAGGCCGAACCCGGCGGGTTGGGGCCCTCGAGGTCGGTCTCGATGTAGAGTACGGTGACCCGCGGCGAAGCGGCCGCCCGGGCGTAGTTGGCCCGGAACTCCGCGATGTCCGCGCACGTCAGGACGTCGGCCCCCCAACTCGCGGCGTTGGCAGCCAGGTCGAACGGGACCGGCTCGCCGTCCAGGCGGCCGGTGGTCTCCCCGCGCCCGAGATAGCGCGTACCGAACCGCTGCGAGCCGCGCGACTCCGACAGCGACCCGATCGACGCAAAACCCCGGTTGTTGAGAAGCACGATGGTGGCCTTGATATGCTCCTGGACAAGGGTCGCCAGTTCCATGGGCAGCATCTGGTACGTCCCGTCGCCCACGATCGCCACCACCTGGCGGTCGTCCCCGACGGCCAGCCGGACGCCCAGCGTGGCCGGGATCTCGTAGCCCATGCAGGAGTACGCGTACTCGACGTGGTACTGTTCCGGCGTCCGGGCGCGCCACAGACATTGCAAATCGCCCGGCATCGAACCGGCCGCGTTGATGAGGACATCGTGGTCAGCCATCAGCTCGTTGAGAGCGCCGAAGACCTCCGTTTGGGCCGGTGCCGGACCGTGGTCCAGGTGGTAACACCGGTCGGTGACCCGCTGCCAGTCCGCTACCAGCGTGCGGACTTCCGCCTGGTAGGCGGGGGCGGTCTGCCAGCCGTCCAGTGCTGCAGTCAACGCCGTCAGCGCCTCGCGCGCGTCGGCGACAACCATCACACCACCCTGTTTGGCCGCGTCAAAACCGGCCGTGTTGAGGTTGACGAACCGGACACCGGCCCGGGCGAACACCGTCTGGGAGGCGGTGGTGAAATCGGAGTACCGCGTCCCGACACCGATCACCAGGTCCGCCGCCGCCGCGAGGGCGTTCGCGGAGGCGGCCCCGGTCGAGCCCACCCCGCCGACCGCCTGCGGATGATCGAAGTTGATGGCCCCCTTGCCGGCCTGGGTGTCCGCGACGGGGATGCCGGTCGCAGCCGCGAACCGGCGGAGGGCGGTGGCCGCCTCCGAGTAGACCGTACCGCCCCCGGCCACCACCAGCGGCCGGGCCGACGACCGGATCGCCGTGATCGCGCGCTGCAGGGCGGCGGCCTCCGGCGCCGGGCGGGCGACGTGCCAGACGCGTCGGGCCAGGAACTCGGCGGGCCAGTCGTACGCCTCGGCCTGCACGTCCTGCGGCAGGCACACGACGACGGCGCCCGTGTCGGCCGGGTCGGTCAGAACGCGCATCGCCCCGAGCAGAGCGGGCATGAGCTGCTCGGGCCGGTTGACGCGGTCCCAGTACCGCGCGACCGGCCTCAGCGCGTCATTGACCGAGCGGTCGGGGCTCTGCGGGCACTCAAGTTGCTGCAGTACGGGATCCGGCGCGCGGGTGGCGAACCGGTCGGCGGGGAGCAGCAGCACAGGCAGGCGGTTCGTGGTGGCCAGGGCCGCACCCGTCACCATGTTCGTCGCGCCGGGCCCGATGGAGCTCAGAACGGCCATGGTCTGGAGTCGATTGGTCTGTTTGGCGAAGCCAGCCGCCGCATGTACCCCGCCTTGTTCATTACGTACGAGGATGTACGGCATGAGCGGGCTCGCGACCTCGCGGGTGTCTGACGCTGTCGCACCCACCCCCAGCTCAGCCTGGAGCAGCGCCTGCCCGAGGCCACAGACGTTGCCGTGTCCGAAGATGCCGAGGCAGCGCGGTACCAGGCGGCGTTCGACCCCGTCCCGCTCGGAGAACTGGTTGGCCAGGAAGGCGATGGTGGCCTGGGCGACGGTCAGACGGACGGTTGTCATGTGTTTCTCCTTGTTCATGGTGCTGGGATGAGAATATCGCGGACGATCTGGTCCAACTCCTCATCGGCGCTCAGAAACTGCCGCAGCGTCCGCCGGGTGGCCCCGAAGGTGTCGAACTCGGCCGGGGTGAGGCCGTCGGCAGCGTACGCCTCCCGGAACTCGGGCAGCCGGGCGAGCGCCTCGAGGATGGGCGGGCTGACCGGGGCGTCGATGCGCGGGAGCGGGTCGAGGCCGCTCGCCTGAAACCGCTTCTGCCAGGCGAAAGGCGGCGAGAGCACGAGGTCGCCGCCGACGAACTCCGTCCACTGCAAGGCGTTCCGGTAGGCGGCGATGAGCAGGCGGGGGCGGAGTCCGCGCGCCTGGAATTCGCCGTACGCCCGCTTCGCGACGGCGATACCGGCCCACTCGAGGTACCCGGGGTCGAAGCACAGTTGGCGGCGCTCGTAGACGGTCTTCAGCCAGTCATCCAGACGCCCGACCATGATCGTGACCACCGGGCCCATCGTCGCGGTGTCCCCACCCGCGGCCTCGCGGCGGCGCAGCCCGCGCGCGATAGCCTCGCCCGCCGCCACCGCCTGGGCCACGGTGAAGGAGACGGTCACATTGACGCTGACACCACGGTACGTGGCCTCCTCGATCGCGGCGAGACCCACCGCAGTGGCCGGGATCTTGACGATGATGTTCCTGGCCAACGACGAAAAGTGCTCGGCCTGGGCGACCAGCTTGGCCGCGTCGCGGGCCAGGCGGGGATCGGTCTGCATGGACAACCGTCCGTTGCGGCCGTGGTAGTGGTCGAAGGCCGGCTCCAGGAGGTGCGCCGCGTCCAGCGACACCTCTTCAATCACGCGCCACCCGAGTTCGGACTCGGTCGCCGTCGGCCGCTCGGCCGCCAACTCGGCGAGGCGGGCCGACCAGCGGCTGAGGTCAGCGCGGATCGCGGCCAGCGCGATCACCGGGTTGCACGTCGCCCCCACGGCACCGTACGAGATTGACTCCGACAGCTCCGACGGGGTGGCGGAGTCGTTCCACAACACCGTCGGACCGCGCTGGGTCATGATGTTCAACGGGGCAGGGCAATCGGTCATGATGGTCCTCTCTGGTTGTCGATC
>JAIRVA010000131.1 GCA_031254155.1 Propionibacteriaceae bacterium | reverse complement strand
AGGAGATCGTCTACCGCAGCGACATCCACTTCACCCCGCTCACCTCCCCCACCGAGATCGACGCCGCCGCGCTGCGCGACCTGGTCCAGCGGGAATACCAGTTCGCGGGGGTCGATCCCCACGACGTGAAGACGGGGGCCGTCGTGATCACCGGCGAGACCGCCCGCAAGGACAACGCCGACCAGGTGGCGCGCTACCTCAGCGACCTCGCCGGCGACTTCGTGGTCGCGACCGCCGGGCCGACCCTGGAGAGCGTGTTGGCCGGCCGGGGGGCCGGCGCCGACGTCTGGTCCCGCAAACACGGGGCGGCCGTCGCCAACTACGACATCGGTGGTGGTACCTCCAACTTCGTCTTGTTCGACCAGGGCGAGCCGGTCAGCGCGAGCTGCCTCGACATCGGCGGCCGCCTCATCCGGGTTGACCGGGCCCTGGGCAGGATCACGTACGTCGCGGAGAAGATCGCCGAGCTGTGCGCCACCCAGCGGATCGCGGTCAAGGCCGGCGACCGCGCCGACGTACCTACGTTGCGGGCCGTGGCGCGGGCGATGTGCGAACTGCTCGAGATGAGCCTCGGGCTCACCCCCAAGTCGGACTTCTACCCGCGCATCCTGACCGAACCGGGACACGACGTCGTCCTCCCCCGCCCGCTCGGGCATCTGATGTTGTCGGGCGGCGTGGCCGACTGCGTGGTCGCGACCGCGGCCGACCCGTTCGTGTACGGCGACCTCGGCCTCCTGCTCGGCGAGGCGATCCGGGAGTCGACGGCCCTCCAGCGGATCCCCCGCCTGCCGGCCGTCGAGACGATCCGCGCCACGGTCGTCGGCGCCGGCACACACATCACGAAGCTCAGCGGGTCGACCATCGAGTACGACGCCCGGCTGCTGCCGATCAAGAACGTCCCCGCCCTCAAGCTGACGCCCGAGGAAGAGGCCACGCCGGCGGCCATGGCCCGCGCCATCACGGAGCGGCTGGACTGGTTCTACCTGGAGGGCCGCCCGCACCCCGTTGCCATCGCCTTCGTCGGGCCCCGGAGCCCGAGTTTCGCCCACGTCCAGGCCATGGCCGACGCGATCGTCACGGCGGTCGGACCGGTCACGAAGGAGGGGGTACCCACCATCGTTGTGACCGAGTCGGACCTCGCCAAGGTCTTGGGCCAGTCCATCCGCGCCCGGACGACCGGCCCGGAAGGCTTCATCTGCATCGACAGCGTCTCCGTCCAGAGCGGGGACTACGTCGACATCGGCGCGCCCGCCGCTGGCGGTACCGTACTGCCCGTTGTCGTCAAAACTCTGGTGTTTCGCTAAGTCAGACCCCCTACCCCCCCGATGGAGGAACAATGAACAGGTTCCAAATCAAGACCGAGATCTACTACGGCGCCGACTCCCTGGCCTACCTGGGCCACCACGCCGGTGCGACCGTCCTGATCGTCACCGACGCGTTTATGGCGACGACCACTGTCATGGCGCAGGTCGTCGCGGCCATGCCGGGGGCGACGATCACGGTCTTCGACCGCGTCCTGCCCAACCCCAGCATCGAGGTCGTGACCGACGGCTACCGTTGCTACACGGAGGCGGACCCGACCGTGCTCATCGCCCTCGGCGGCGGGTCGCCCATCGACACGGCCAAGGCCATCCACAAGATCGCCATCGCGACGGGCCGGAAGCGGGCCGAGTTCATCGCCATCCCGACGACCTCCGGGTCGGGCTCCGAGATGACCTCGTACGCGGTCATCACGAACGCCGAAACCCAGACCAAGATGCCGATGCTGTCGGACGACATGTACCCCGACGTCGCCATCCTGGACCCGGAGGCGGTCCGGACGACGCCGCCCAGGCTGACTGCGGACACCGGCATGGACGCCCTCAGCCACGCGGTGGAGGCGTACGTCTCTGCGAACCACACCGACTTCGCCGACGCGATGGCCGAAAAGGCGCTGCACCTGCTGTTCGAGTACCTGCCCGTGACCTACGTCGACGGCAACGACATTGAGGCCCGCGAGCGCGTCCACAACGCGGCCTGCCTGGCCGGGATGGCGTTCGAGAACGCCGGGCTGGGGATCGTCCACTCGCTCTCCCACGCCATCGGCGGGACCTTCTCCGCCCCGCACGGCCGGCTCAACGGGCTCATCCTGCCCGCCGTGATCGAGTTCAACGCGGGCGACCTGCGCGCCCGCGAGACCCCGTCCCCCACCGCGCTGCGGTACGCCCAACTCGGCCGGGCGCTCGGCGCCACGCCGGTGTCGGTCCGCGCCCAGGTCCAGGGACTCGTCAGTCTGATCCGCCATCTGCGGCGTGACCTCGACATGCCCGAACGGATCGCCGACTTCGGCATCCCGCCGCACGAGTTCGTGGCCGCCATCCCGGGCCTCGCGGAGACCGCGCTGGCCGACCCTTGTACGCCGGTCAACCCCCGCCCCGTCACCACCGCCGACCTCGAGCAGGTGTTACGGTACCTGCTGTAGACCTGGTACGCCCGGAGCACCCAGCCGAACGGTAGGCAAAAGAGTCCGTGCTTCATACCAGATGAGTCTAGGCAGTATCATTTCATGTTTCTTGCGTACGCTTCCGGCGCAATGCCCGAAATCCAGATGCTACTACCGTAGCAACCGGTCGGATTGTCGGCACTGCCTATTCAGCGAACTCACAAACGAAACGCTCCCATGCGTAGGCAACCCTTTTCAGGGTGCCAACTCTGTGAAAATCGACGTAGATGCCACTAACCCGTCAGTCACTACTGACGGGCGGTTGTCCTGTGTGTAGCTGATCTTCTCGACTTCAACAACGATAGTTCTCATCGCGCGGCTCAACTCAGGGTCCTGAGTATTCGGGATATGATTGAAGACCCAAGGCGGGAGAGTGATCCTCACCCCAGCCTCTACGGTGGCATATTCCTCCCAGAAGAACGAAGACTCGGCATCCTCTCCGGTACATTCTGTCCAACTGCTGGCGCAAAACCCCCGGCCAATAGGTCCCAGATCTGTCGTGACCCCTTCTTGACCATCGCTTGAACCCGCCATAAGGAACTGCCCGTTCCAGCATTTTCGTCAGAGTTTCGACGGTTGTGAAGTGGTGGAGAACAGATGGCAAGCCCTTCAGCGAGGCTTCGTCCTCGTCAAGTGGCATAAACACGTCATCGCTCTTTTCTCTGAGACCTTATGCGCTGGTGCCAAGCCCCCCAAGTGGCTGGCCAGCGCGGGCAACCCATTGCGCGTCTTCTTCGATCAGGAGTCGCGATACTGCAGCTCGTGCAACATCCGGTGACACAGTCCTTCGTAACTGATTTCCACTCACGCACTCGTCCTTTCAACTTGCTCGACTGACACGCCGCCAAGCCACGCTTGTGGCAACAACATGATCGAGAATGCCTCAGTGAGCGCCCTGGTTACATCCTTGCCTGTTTCTGTCGGAGTGGGGTCGCAACCAAGGTGACTGTGGACGACGGCGACGACCGCCCCGAAACTCGCCACTTCGGTGAGGTGTCAAGCCTGCCGAGCGCAACTATTACCCCCGTAATAATCTAGTATCTCTTGTGGGGTGTCGGGCGACGCCCCTGGGGGGACTCATCCCGCTGGTGTGTCCGGAAGTCGTCGAGTTCGGGCCTCGTACACATGGGCTTTCGGACACGGGTTTCGGACACTCGTGGTCACGCTCAGAACGGTTCCACCGAGAGCGGTGTTCGTATACGACCGTTTCCGGACATGTCACGGAGTAGATCACGTCGACCCCTAGCATCGTGCTAGTTTTCCTGGCATAATGAAAGTACCGCAAGGAGTCGCGAGCCGGACCTTACAGCGGACCCGGGCGAAAGCCCCCTCCGCTAGAACCCGGTAAGCTGGCTAATCGGTGGCTCGCCTTGAGCGACCGCCGGTTAGTCCCCTTGCGGTAACTTGTGTCTTCAGTCTTCCCTGGTCTGGTGGTATGTCTCCCGATACTCTGGTCGCGTTCATCGACGAGTCACACTACGAAGACCCTCGGTACGGCTACTTCTACACGATGACCGGCGCAATCGTTGACTTCACCCGAACCGGCGCACACAGGGAAATGATGCGACAACTTGATCAACTTGCCCGGTCATTCCCCAGCCACACCCTTCACGCCCACCGGATGGCTGCCCGGAATCCGTCGAGCCTGGAAGCAGCCCAGCAGGCGATCATTGAGTGCGACGCCGTGCGGCTTCTCGTCACGGTGCGCACCTGGCGTAGCCAGAAATCGGGTGCCGAGGATGCCCGTCAGATCTGCCTGGCTGAACTGGCAACCCAACTTCAGAAGACGGGGGGTGTCGAGCGGATGACACTGGATACCCGGGACCAACTTGGGGCCTCGTCTACATCATCGAAACCGCAGCCCGGCGGCGACAACGCGAATGACATGGCGACTCTGGCCGCGATGCGGAAAGCGAAGGAATTGGATCCCTCAACCGCAGTCGATCACGCGGACGACCAGCGGGTCCATCAATTGTGGATCCCTGACATTGTCGGGTACGTCGTGGCCCGTTCGATTGCCCGCGAAGAGCCGGGCTACATGCGCATACTCGCCCCGAAGGTCGAGCTCCGCGAAGCACTGGTCCTGCCCGTGGCGCAGCGCCGCCCCGGAGCGGCCACGCTTGAACCGACGCTCGGTCCTGCGCTCGCTCGTCACCACGCCCACACTCACTCGTACCCGGATGAGAAGTGAAGCGCTCACGGGCACTCACACTGATCACGCACTCACTGTGTTTCGTACGCCACACAACTCACGCAGAGAAGATCCTGGTGACCGCGTCACTTGTGGTCACGGTGCTTCCCGACGGACGCGGTCATCCTCGCGGCCCACGACCGCTATGCTTGGCCAGCTCGCTGACGAGCAAACTCAACAGGGACTCTTTCCGCCACGCCGCGACAACTTTCACAATCTCCCCGAGACTCGTAGCGACCAGCGCCCTCGGCGACTTGGTGACCACATACACACATACACCCATCAGCATGCCGAAACACAGAGTTCCCGAAACCGTGTAGGCGATTAGGGCCCAGACACCGAGTTCCATGTCGGTCTCCCCTCTGGAGCCGCTGGTGGCCGCACACAGCGTGCCGTCACCAGGGGATGGCTCCCATACACAACCGGTCGAGTTTGCTGTGGGACGACAGAAGGACCGCACGTCCGGACACGCTCCGGCGTACGATGCCGCCCAAGTGTGGACTCGTGGTTTCCCCGCGTGTCCGAGAAGACCGAAGACGGCCGACAAGGGTGGCACAACAGCGGGCGACGAACACTAGGACAAACCGCCAGCCGTGCCGGGACGTCCCGGGACGCGGGACGCGATGAGCGCCATCATGGCCGCGAGGCACGGCACGAACGAGGTCACGAGACTGGTCTGCCCAGACGTCCGCCAGCGAAAGGCGGCGACCACGCCCGAGCCACACCAAGGCCAGCCTGGCCTCGCGGGCCTTGATTTTGATCGCTATCACGTTCCCAAAGTAGCGTAAGCCAGTCCGCCTGCGTCCTCAGACAAGGACAGGAGGGGTTTTCACCCACACGAACGCTCGGACCCGTGACGCCTGAGGTAGACGGGCAACGAGTCCGGGGCGGCCGCTATCGCCCATCTGTCCGCCTCAGCCTCCAGCTGCGCGACGAGGTCCCGGTGCCGTTCCGGGTCGTCCCACTCGTACGCCGAAGGGTGGCAGTCCGGCCATCACATCAACTATCATTACTGCACCAAGTTCCTCACAAAACAGCATACGACTGAGTGAACGCAGTGGAACAGGCATCGTCACCAGTTCCACCGGATCAGCCGCCACGATTACGACCAGTGGGGGAACACGGATCCTCACCCCCGCCTGCACACTCCCCACCCCCGATACACCCGCGACTGGAGTGGCGAGACCCTGACCGGTTAGTCAGCGAAACCCGGAGCCGACACCACCGCGCAAATCACCGATACCCGCCGGAGTCCTTGGCCCGGCAGCGTGGCTGCGGGCACGGAATCCCCGTCCGGAAGGCAGGGCCCCGGCCCTCCGACAGGGCATCATCCAGAACCTGCACACCTGTGCCCACTCCATCGAGACCCCGCACCAAACGCCGTACGACGACCTGCCTGCGATGTGACGTGCGAACTCGCCCGCCTCCTATCTGGCTCCGTCGTGCCCTCGTGCACTGCTGGACATCCTCTGCCGTGAACCGGCAGGCGGCTCGCGCGGGCCATCACCCAACACCTTGCAGTGACTCCAGAATCCGTTCCCGGTCAGGCTTGCGCACGCTCTGCGGACTCCAGTTCGTCCCGAACACGGCCTCGCCATTGATCTTCACGATCAACCCGAACCACAACCCCGTGCCATACAACCCGTCCAACAAATCCAAGATAACCGTCGCATACGCATCCGCCGACTCCTGATGAACTGGCCACACCGTGATGTCATCCGAC